>NZ_VOZP01000004.1:0-270387 GCF_013419735.1 Acinetobacter sp. YH12064 | reverse complement strand
GGACAAGCATCGTCATTTTATTATGGTCAGCCTCAGGGTGAAGTGTGTCTAATCAACAGGGTTTTCGGTCTCTAAGTACTTTTTAAAGGGAACATCATCGACTCAAATCTCTATTTGCAACAGTGCCGTTGAAAGTGATGGTGATAAAAAGCTAATTCTACCTGTACCACAAGTCATTGATTGGTTAACAGATCTACTAGGAACAGATGTAGACAATGTTGCCAACCATAGCCTAGATATAGACATTCAAAATTTACGACGCTCTCTCTATAATTGGAAGAATGGTTCTAATACTATTCGTTATAGCTCGATTTATGAATATTTTCCAGAAGAGTCGACCTTAGATTTTAAAGGTGTATTTATTCTAGATGAAACTGTCACTCTTGATGAGCAATTTAACCAAGCATTAGCTTTCATCAACAAAAAAGACCTAAATGCTCAAAAGCTTAAATTTGAACTTCCATTGTCTGAGGAAGCCCTTACCGATATTTTGCAGGGGAATGTAAATGTTAAAGAGAAAATTAGATTAATCGAATGCTTATTAAATCGCTATTCAGCACCTTCTATAGACGTTATTCGCCAACGACTTATTGTCGCTAGTGTAGTGCAGGATATTTATCACCGATTAGTCAATTCTCTGTGTCCTGACGTAGATAAGTATTGTGTTGACATCAAGAAAAATAAAGTCCTACAACTATTTGTATTATATAAAGGTGTTTATAACCTTACTATCGAGGCATGGAGAAATTGTAGAGGTAAAGGTGAATTTGCGGAAGATATGTGGTTTGAAGCTCATTTACCTGAATGGGATAAACAAAGCATATTTCTTTCAATTATACCCTCTAGTAAAGAAACAGCTATTGATGAGCTAGCAACGTATCTGAGCTATAGCTTCCGTATCAATGCAAGCGATGCACTTGATGATGTAATTGGTCATGATCAGGAATCATGTGCTGAAATTGCTGAACGCACTCTACTTAAACTGCATCACTTTTATGAAGAACAAACCAAAGTTCAAGATCTAAAAAGTCGTATGCAACAGAGCTCACCATGGAGAGCATTACAAAATGAGCAGAATTATTGGGTAGTAAGTGGCGTAGCTCAGTCAATAGATATACCGATTCGATTGAAAGAAATGACCACTAAGCGTATGAGAGAATTGGCTAATACGCCTATAGAGAAAATTCTAGTTGTTATTCCGGAGCTTGCTTACTATTTAAATGGTGAAAGTAAAAATAGACCTAAAGATTGCAAAAATAAGGTTGATGCTTTACTTGATGAAGCAGAAAAAACCGAAGGATATGATTTATGGAAGTTTGCCATTTTGCAGTACAAAGCTAAACACTTATTGGCACAAAATAATTTTGATGAGGCATCAAAATATTTCAGAGATGCACTGGAAGAAAGTTTTAAATGTAGTTATGGCCTAATAACTGGAGAAATTGCACGAGATTGTTTAGCCATAGCGGTAGCGAATCAAAAACTTATCACGAACAATCACGAAAAATATTATCGTGAAATGCTTAGTGGTGGAATAATAGAAAGTGATCAAATTCCTTCTATAGAGGAAGTAGCACGCTGGGCATACTCTTATTTTTGGGAAGATCTTTATAAACCGTATCCTGGAATCAAGCCTCAACAACCGCTCAGTAAAACTCTAGTCAAACCGGCGTTGGATAAACTTTTTCCTTTGCTAGAAAAAAATAATTTAGCAGGGTTGAAGGATTGGCTAAATTCTAATAATACTTTGTTTAAATCTAATCTGCCTGACGTTGAAGGTAACTCAATGCTCATGCTGATGCTAAAATTATTTTTTGAAGCTCAAAAATTAATGGATGCGAAGATATTAGAGGTTTGGGAAAACTTCTTAAAAGATCTTTTTGAAAAATATCCAGAACAACTGAATATTTCTGATCTTAAAGGCCAAACACCATTAATGTTGGCTGTTGAAGCTCGTGAAACGATGTTAGTTGAACAAATGTTGGCAGCTGGAGCAAATGCGAATATTGAAAATTATCAAGGGATGACTGCGTTGCATACGGCCTGTAAAATTCAAACTCCCCAAATTTTTGATGCCTTTTGCACTGAGTCTTCCGATTGGAATGTGAGAACAGTAGATGGAAGATTACCGTTACATACTGCTTGTTGGTCTGGAAATATTTATGCTGTCAAAAAGTTGGTAGTATTGGTGCCAAATCAACTTTGGGAAAAAGATCATGCTGAATTTACACCACTAGAATTGGTTGAATATCTGATTGAAGAACCTGAAGCTCTAGCCATTTTAGCAAAAATTAGTCAAGAAAATGGCTATTCCTGTGGCTCAAAACAAGAACTTGTAAAAATTGTGGAAGTTCTTGAACAAGCTATCCTTTTGAAATGCTAATTAATTAAATAATTACCCCTGAGCAGAAATTCCGCTCAGGGAAGGCTATTCAAAAGGTGTGATGGTGCACTCAGACCAAGGTAGTCAGGTAATCCCCCTAAAAATAATAGGACCTAAAAGTAGAATTTCCTCTTAAAGTATAGGCAGGAGATTCTGCATGAAAACATCTAAATTTACTGACAGCCATATCATGGCTATATTAAAGCAAGCGGAAAGTTTGGCACACCTGTTGCTGCCCTTTGTTGTGAACACGGTCTTCTATAAATGGCGTGCCAACAAAGATGTATGCATACATCTTTGTTGGCACGGATGAAAGTGTTAGAATATGTCGTACAAAAAGGAAAGGCTAAATTTTTAAATTAGGTGACACTCTATTCAAGTTTTGTTGCATAAATTACTCTGTTAAGGTTAATTCAAGCTAGGATCGATCCAGAGTTATTCATATATTTTAATATGTAAGATTATCAATACTGTATTTCTAAAATATTTTTAAGAGCATTTAATTCAGCTCTTAATAAAATTAATTCCTTTTTCTTGTTTTTTATTAATGTGCCTATAGCATCTGAAATTATTGGAAATTTTCCAGAATATGAATAATAAGCATTTATTTCATTGTGTAACAATTCAATATTATCCAAGACATTATTATGTTCAATTAAAAGGTTTTTTCGAATTAATTCATTAGTATCTAATGAACTGAAATTTAAAATTTCTTCTTTTGAATAGTTTGACGTATATCTATATGTACAGTTTTTTCGGTCAACGAGAATCATCCCAGATTCACCTAACTCTCTTATAATTAGATATATTTTTGAATAGTATTTTTTTGCACTAAATTCCGGGTAATATTGGATAAAAGATTGTCTTAAATCCTTAAACTCATAGCTAGTGAATGACATATTTGATAAAAATCCAAATAAACAATTTTTAAGCTGATGAGTATCTTGCATATTTAATGACCTAAAAACTAATAAAATCAATCAAATATCCTATTTTGGGATATTTGATTTAATAGTACACCATCTTGAGCTATGAGCTCAATACATGATCCTAGATATAGAAAACTTATCAAAGCATTAATTCTTAAACGTGAGTTAAAAAATATAACTCAAGTGCAACTTGCTTCATCCTTAAAAAAACCACAATCCTATGTAGCAAAAGTTGAAAATTTCGAGAGGAGAATTGATGTATTGGAACTTCACGATTGGTTGAATGTGTTAGGAATTTCAATCGTCAACTTTTTAGAAGAAAATTTGTAATTCATTATTTTTCAGCTTTGTTGCATAAATATGTAAGCATCTGATTTAAATAAATTTAATTTTAGATCAAAAAATAATCAAAACTTTTAAAATCATATAGTTATGAAATCTTTGTGCAACAAAGCCTTATTTTTCTATAAAATAAATATTTTCTTTTTGATTTGAGCAGATATTCTCAGGGAATATATGCTGACAGGTTTTTGACTTTTCTTCTAACATAATAGTGTCTACTTTGATAAATATTTTTTCAAAAGATGTGGGGCTAAGAGATGATCGATCTTTAAATTTGTTCTTAATTTAACCTCCTCAATAATATCTATCAATGTTTCTGTATTTTGATTCAGCTGTGATTCCAACTCATTTATTTGAGAATGCAGATTTTTATTGGTATCAGTAAGCGCTTTTCTCGTTTTTTTATTTACATATAGTTGCTGTTCTTTAGTTTTTAGATTCAATGGTGCTATTTGCTCCACCATATAAAGACTAATAAGACTTTTTCTTTCAGCTGAACTCAAAGTACTAAGTCCCCCAGATATGTAGCCTCTGGCAGTTAAACGATCATGTAAGCTCTTATGAGAAATAGGGGACTTCTCAAAACCTTCAACCAACATCATTTGCAATTCTTGTTCAATGACTTCATCTAATTGTTTACCACGTAACATATCAGGCTTCCTTGGTTTCAATTTTTTGCTGTTCTATAGCGAATAGTTCACTTAAGGTTGTTGGTAATTTAGTAATAGCATCACCATAAGGAAAAACAGGAACAGGAGTTAAACTATTTTGCTTATCAAGTGCTTTTGTTTTTAAATCACTTAAATAAAGTATTTTTTTACGTAAGCCCTCAAGCATTTCGCTATAAGATGAATCATGGATTACGATTTGCTCTATTTGTACAAACTTATCTAGTAATTCATTCAAAGTATGTTGTAGGGCTTCTAATTCACCTTTACGTCCAGTTAAAGCAAAGTTTCCACATTGATCACCTGATTGGCATGCAAGACGTTTAGGACAATCGTGCACAGCCACATCACGCATACAACCACCAAAAGGTAAAGGGTGCAAACAAGCATGGCGTTGAACTAATGAGTTAGCCAATGATCGATCTTCTTTAACTAATTCATTAAAAGATTGAGCGATATCTTGAAAATATTCATCGAAGAAGGATTCCCTTATATAACTCGCTACTTCATTTTTCGAGTCAAAGGTTTGTAAATTCATCTTTAAATTATTTTCTAGATCCAATTTTTCTGAAAAGTACATTAATCCATCATGTTTTATAGAATCAATTGGATAGTCTGACTTTATTTCCTGTTTATCGTTTTTGTAAAGTGTCAATTCATATTTCTCTAACAAACTAGCTGTGACTTTACGTTGTTTTAACGCTAAGTGTTGATAATATTGATTTTGCTTTATATCTATGCGTCCCATGAGCATGGCCTGTAAATGTTCAGATATACCACTCAAAGCTAAAAAAGTATTTATATTATGTCGAGGAATATGTGTTGTTATCTTTGAGTATTCATCTTTATTTTCAAGTAAAAGGTATTTTTGGAAAATCGATATATTTCTGCCATTTCCAAAAAAATTATTAATTATTGTTGCATGAAATGGCATAATATTCGTTTTATTTGATAATACTTGCTTAACATTTGTAGATCTATATTCATGAATAAATAAAATGTCTTCAAATGGTAGGTTGATTAATTTATTTTCATAATTAAAAATATGATTAAACGGATTATCAATATTGTATGTTTTCAAACTAATCACATAATCATTTAAATCTTTTTTACTATAATATCGCTTAAATTGTTTTTCAGATTTATCAATGAAACTAGGTTTTAATCCAGTAAATCTAGCATTATCCATAATAACTCTACGTTTTGAGTCATTAGTTACTTTATACTCCTCATTGATACCAAAAAAATATTTAATTAAATCATCTATTTCAACAAAATCAGAATTAATATCATCAATCTCTTTAGGTAAAAAATCCTTTATATTTTTCCCGCGGATATATTTTATATAGTCTCGGTAGGGCTGTGTTAGAGATAATACATTTGAGAATATACTTTCTATAATAGGAACAGCAAGAGGTTCTACCCAATGAATACGGTAGCCAGAACCTTTTGCTCCATGATACTGAATGCCAACTGTGTATTGCTTAATGCCATCCAAAGCTAAATGCTCTTTGGTTAAAGGGTCAAGAATAGGTTTTTTTATCAAAGCATCAGTTTTTAAAAGAAAGGCTTCTGTAGAACGTAAACCAGTGACTATAAGTAATAGTAAAATATTTAGTACTATCTTTTCACCATTTGTACTACATAAGCTTATTAAAGAAACAATATTGATGAATGTTCGAATCGAAATGAGCTTATCCTTATCTAGATCATCTTCATCTAACTCTAATTGATCTATTAATGCTTTAGTTTTTCTAGCATTAGGGGTTCTATTTTGTCGATTTATGTATAAGTATTTTTGAGAAAATTCTAATGGTTGTTTAGTAAAAGCATAATGATTTATTATTTCTTGCAATCTTCTGTAAGTTCCAACATGGTCAGGCAGATTCATTCTACTTGAGTTTTCTGCCAAAATTTCAAAAGACTTATTTAAGATTAATGTTGATAACTGACAGGGATGTATGCTCTCGATTTTTTCAGTATATAAAGCGCTGTACCATCGTTTAAGAATTAAAAATTCTGCATAAAGTTTTTGAGGGGATGCTTTAGAATTGGACTTACGATAACTAAGAATGAGCACAGATTTAATAAACTCTTGAAAATCTGTATTTATAGTAGTGTTTTCAACACCTTTTAATCTTTTAATTGTGCTGAAAGTAAAATTTACTTTACCACTTCTTGACAGTAACCAACCAGATCCTATTGTACCACCATACCAAACTGAATCATTCCAATCCCATTTGAAGTTAGACTGCAAATTCTCATTAAAATAACTCTTTTGTTCATCTATAAAAATATTATATTTTTCATTGTTCATAAATATCATCCTTCTGTAATGCACAACGAGCTATTACGGATTCAATTTCGAATTTAGTTGACTCATGCACTCGTATCAATGGGTTTCTAGATACACCTATACCGTCTGATAATTTGATCAGATCATTGATTTCGCTTTGTATACTTTCTAAAATATGATTATGGTTAGCATCAATAAAAGGATAAAAGTACATACAGCCATAGCAATTACGAACTGGTTGAAATAAACAATTGTCTTCGTAGGAGCACCCACCAATATCGTAATGAATTTTGCTACCAATATTTCCTAGTACTTTTTTCTGTTGCCAATCTTTCTTATAAACGAGCCTTCCAGTCAGGAGCATGGCGATCATTTGTCGATATAAGGAATTTTTCCCAAGTGCCTGTGCTCTAATTTGAGCAAGTTCAGGGGTAGAGAAAATATAATGTCTAGCAGTTACAATAGAAGAATGACCTAAGATATAAGCAATTTCTTCAGCAGAAGCCCCAGCCATTGCCAAACTATAGCCAACATGATGCCTAAAATCAGAAAATGAGTACTTTTGCTTTATCATTTCATCTGCAAGAACAGCTTCTTTGTACTCTTCGGAAGCAAAATCAAATAATTGTGTATTAATCGCTTTTGAGCAAAAGCGTGCAGAATTTTCCCCTAAATCAAATAACTTATCTTTTGGACTTAAGTTAAATCTTTCGATATAAGCAATAATGATTTTAGCAACTTCTTCTGGTAATTTGACTGCGATCTTTTCATGTACATAACGTGATTGTTTCGCATAGGGAACTAGTATGCTATAGCGATGAAAATGATCTGTAGTGCGTGTGGTATCTATCTTTATGTCTTCAGCAGATAGTTTTGCTAATTGTACAGGTCTATGACCAGTTGCATACACCAAACCAAGTATTGATGAATAAAGTAATGTTTGTTTATCGATACCTTGAAAATCATCTTTGATAGCTTGGTTTAACTTGATAAAGCCTTGTTGAATCATTGAAATAAGAGGATAGTCGATCGTATCTTCGTATTGCTGGTAATATAAACTTGAATTAAATGCTTTAGGACGTTCAAGAAATTCCAACTCATATTCCTGATCAAGATCAAAGCATGAAAAGTTCTCGAGAAATAGTAGCTTCACTAAGAACTTAAAATGGTAATAGTATGTAGAATTATCGGCTTTTGCTAAATCAACCAGTAAAGATTTCGCATTCTGATAATCAAGCTTTAAGTCTCTAGTTTTTAGCGACTTTATTACAAAAGTGTAAGCTTGTAATTTAGCTTCAAGTGCAGATGGTGTATTAATTTGAATGTAATTAGCTAGAAAAAATTTAGCCAATTTTTTCTCTGACGTACTGAAGTTAGAGAAGTTTAAGTGAAGTTTTTTCCCTGAATATGAAAAATTCCAAACATCGTTAGATGTTTGAACGAACTTGCTATCAAATTTATCAGCTCTATAGAATCGGATGATTGCCGGTAAGTGTAAAGACTCTATGAGCCTAAGGTCAGCATCATGGAAAATAATAAAGTCACTAGGACTATCATCATTTTTTTCAAAATCTAGACTAAGTTGAGGTATATTCTTATCATTCATAATTTAATACTAGAATCAATTATCCGAGCCAAGTTCATAAAATTAGCACGTTCTACAATAAAGCGTTTACCATAATATATGGGCATTTTACTTGTAGGTGACCAACCACCTAAGGCTCTTAGATCATCCTGTGCATCTAGCAGAGCATCATTTACACTTTGCCTGAGATCAGAGTGACTATCATTTTCTTTCTTATACTTCTCAAAAGAAAAGCTTAACATCATATAAGCCCAAGAATGTCTACAAACGTGCGGAGTGAGACGTTCTATTGAATCATATGCTGAAGTATCAAAACACTCAGGTAATAATGCTTTTAATGACGAATCTACTTGATCAAATATCTTTTTAACACTGGCATAACTTAAAGCAGAATAGGGAGGCTTTAAGGATGTAAATAAGATATGTGAAGGAATTTCTTTTCGGATTTCATTTATATAGATTTGAAGAATTCTGTAGTCTCGTTCCTGCAGTTTAATTACTCGGTACGAATATTCATTTTTGATTTTTGGCTTTTTTGATCGATCATCGAACTCATCATCTGTATTTGTAATAATTAAACTAAAACTATGATTCTGAATTGATTTTTTAATAGAGTTGGTTGTTAGTAGCATAAGCTCACCAATTCTAAGACCATAGTTGAGCATGAGATGTATGATCAGAAAGTTTCTGAGTTGTACATTTTTAGATCTAAAAGGATTTAATTCATTGTATTTATTAGAGTTACTTGGTGAAATGACTGAATACAATCCTTTAATCATTTCCTGATTCATGCTCTTAAAATTATGATTTATCTCACTTTTAATTGTCTTATTGGCTTTTGAAAAATTATTTATAATTTTTTTCTTTATTGTCATATATTTATTCAAGTTTTCTTTAATTTTTTGAATTTCCTTCAACGTAAGTTGTGGCTGTGATTGCATGCTTAAGTATTCATTAATCAAGAAGTTGTAAAACTTTAAGAAGGATCTAACTCTATGACCAATTGTTGTGTAATTAATATGTTCTGAATTGCTTAGCCGTATAAGATTACTTTCAAGTTTTTTATTATTTTCTAAGTAAACAATGAAATTATCAATTTCACATTGAATGATCTCAAAATTATAGGATGTCGAATAGAACGACTCACAAAAGGACGTGGCAAACTTTTCAAACCAAAATTCATACCAAAATTTTATTGCGATTAAATCTGCATGCTGCGTAGAGATACTTTGAAATCTAAGAAATTTCATGGTGTACAGCATAGGGTACATACATGGACAGAATGAATCTAAATCAAATAAAAGAATAATTTGATTTTCGTTTGAGACTTTCTTTTCTAAATGAATTGTTTTTAAAGCAAACATAGTAAAGTTTATGAATTATTCTTAAGGTCAACATATCATATTTTATGATTGAAATAGAAATTAGTTAAGTTATTGAATCTTAGTTCAAGAAAGAAAAATATGAAGTTATTGTTAGGTGTATCGGATTTAACATAATATACATTATACGAAATCCTTCAGGTTTATTTACAAAGATGATAATTCACAGCTCTTGCACATCAACTGTATTCAAATTGCTATGTTCCTAAGCTTCGCTAAAAATAAATTTGTCCTGCCACAATCCTTAGACAAGAAAAAAGCCATAACAATTGTTGTTATGGCTGTACATATGTATTTCTATATTTAAATCAGTCTACTGTTTTCCTGATTGTTGATTTAGGAAGATTTGATTTCCTCACTACTAAATACTTTAGTCTTTTGCTCTATTTGATCTGGCTTTAAAAATGATGATGCAATAATCGCAATCACAGCAAAGCCTGAAATATAGGCAATAATTAAATTAGGGCTTCCATCACCAATACTTAGCAATTTCGTCGCGATTAATGGTGCTAAACCACCACCTAGCACGCCTGCAAATTGAACTGAGATTGAAATACCGCTATAGCGTATTTCTGCTGGAAATTGGCGTGAAAATAACTGTGACTGCGGCGCATACATCAAAGGAAAAACCACACCAATACCAATCACTATGGCCGTCCAAACCAATACAGGATCCTTGGTATTTAACATCGCAAAAAATGGATAACTGTATAAAGCCAATACGCATAAACCAAATCTAAACATGTTTTTTTGCCCAACTTTATCAGACAAATGTCCAAAAATTGGCGTAATAACCATGATGACGGCAGCACCACAAATTGTTGCAAACAAGATATCTTGTCTAGGAATATTTAGCTGTGTGGTGGTATAAGCTAAAGCAAATGTCGATGCCAAATAGAACCAAGCATTTTCAGCAGCTCGAGATAAAATAATCGTAATCAACTGCTTAGGATGATTTTTAAACACTTGTTTTGCTGGAACTTTAATTGATTTGGTTTGAACTTTAACTTTTTCAAAGTCTGGTGATTCAGGTACTTTTACACGAATATACCAACCTACAGCCAGTAAAATAATGCTAGCTAAAAATGGTAGACGCCAACCCCAGCTAAATAGTGCTTCTTCAGGTAACATTGAGACTAAACCTAAAGCCACCGAAGCGAGCAATAAACCACCACCTGTACTGGCTTGCGGTAAACTTCCCCAAAAGCCTTTTTTACCCGCTGGCGCATGCTCTACCGCCATGAGGACTGCTCCGCCCCATTCTCCACCCATGGCCATGCCCTGTATAAATCTTAAAATAATTAAACAGACCGTTGCCCAATAACCAATGGTTTCGAAAGTCGGTAACAACCCAATCATCACCGTTGGAATACCCATCAACATTAATGTGACCAATAACATTGATTTACGACCAATTTTATCGCCAAAATGGCCAAAAACAATGCCACCAAGTGGTCGACCAATAAAGCCTACAGCATAGGTAGCAAATGCTGCCAATACGCCCGTTAACGGATCAAGATTTGGGAAAAAAAGTCGATTGAAAATGAGTGCTGCGGCAGCACCATAGATAAAAAAGTCATACCATTCAATGGTTGTACCCACCATGCTGGAAATACCCGCTAAACGATGCGAGGACTTAGCTGGTGGAGCTGTGTTTCCCTGTACATTTTGCATTGTTATCTTCCTTATTCTGCAAGATATTTCTATATTGCATTTTCACGATGCTTGATTTTTGTGATGATTTTCTTCATGAAAATCAATATTTTTAGATCTTATATGTGTTTAATTTACGCTGAGTCACTTGTTCATATCGAATATGAAATCAAATATGAATATTAACCAAGGGTTTGAACCGTTAAAGTTTTTTAAATCACTGATTAAATAGATATTTCCTCCATTATTTTGTCTAAAGTCGGACTAGACTGTTGCCACTTTGGCTGTTTGTCTTTATCCACAATTAATGCACGCACACCTTCGACAATATCGCCATGTTGAAACCAAACATCTTGCAAATGTCGTTCAATTTGCATGCATTGGTTTAGTGAAAGACTTCGACCTAAATGTTGGAGTTGCAAACTGATCCTTTTCGCGATTGGAGACCGTTGTTCCAAGGTATTGCGTATTTTTAACGCCCACGCTTGAGCATCATTATGCTGTTCATTTTCAAGACTATTTTCAATGGCATCAATACTCTCAAAACCAAAATGCTTACGAATTAAATCTGCATTCTGACTAAGTTCACTTTCCGCTGGTCGAGTAATATATTTCGCAATCAATTGTTCAATATTTTCCTTACTGAGTTGCTTAGAATTTCTTAAATCTTCTTCTAATTGAACAAGTTGCTCACTCGGAACATGGTAGTCAATCAAATCTAGATACAACGCATCGCTAGCACTGATTTGATCGCCCGTAGTTGCCATGTACACACCAATATCATCTAAACGTGATAAAAAGTGTGTCGCAGCCACATCTGGGAAAAATCCAATGGCAGTTTCAGGCATGGCAAATCTAGACTTTTCGCTGCTGACAAGCACATGACATGCTTGGGCTAAGCCAAATCCACCGCCAAGTACATAGCCATCGAGTATGACAATAATGGGTTTTTCATACGAACGAATGGTGTTCAGCATTTCATACTCAGCTTGAAAATAAGCTTGATGATCATCTCTACCATTCATATAACTATCATAGAGATAGCGAATATCTCCACCTGCACAAAATGCTTTGGGACTATTTGAGCGAATAAGCACGGCATGAATATTGGTTTGATCAGCCCATAGTGCTAATTGCTGTTGAATCCCCTGAATCATTTCCAAAGACAAGGCATTTAAACTTGCCACGCGATCTAAACTGATTTGGCCTAAATGTCCATGTTCTTCAATCATTAAGTTATTTGTACTCATATCCATATCATCCTTTTTTATTTTAATTGTCTTTAAAATTGGCTTGGCGCTTTTCAACAAATGCTTGCATGCCTTCTTTTTGGTCTTGAGTTGCAAAAATCGAATGGAATGTTCTACGTTCAAAACGTAAACCTTCTTGCAAACTGACTTCAAATGCACGGTTAATTGACTCTTTGATCATCATGGTTGCGACTACAGATTTTTCGGCTATTTTTTCAGCAGCTTTTAAGGCCTTTTCGACCAACTCCTCTCTAGGAAAGACTTGAGCAACTAAACCACTCTGCTCTGCTTCTACTGCGCCCATTTGTCTGGCAGTCAGACACATTTCCATGGCTTTGGCCTTACCAATAGCAAGCGTTAAGCGCTGTGTCCCACCTATCCCTGGGATTACTCCCAAAGTCACTTCTGGTAAACCGAATTTTGCATTGTCGGCACAGTAAATAAAGTCACACATGAGCGCTAACTCACAGCCTCCACCTAACGCATAACCACTGACAGCTGCGATTAAAGGTTTACGGCGCTGTGCAATCCGATCTGCCAGATGAAAAAAATCATCCAAATAAATATTCGGAAAACTCAGTTCAGCCATTTCTTTAATATCTGCACCAGCGGCAAAGGCTTTTTCTGAACCTGTAATAACCATACAACCGATGGTGGGATCTCGATCTAGATCATTCAAGGCAGAATTAAGGTCTTGAATTAATGTACTATTTAACGCATTTAAGGCCTGAGGACGATTTAAAGTAATGAGTCCTACACCATTGTTCTTTTCAAGCAGAATCGTTTCAAATTGCATGTGAGATCCCTATATATGTTCAATATTTATAAGTAGGCTTCGTCTGAAGCCTTGTCGTTTTAAATGTCTTAAAGACAACGTTATAAGCTGCGGGCAATCACTAAACGTTGGATATCACTTGTGCCTTCATAGATTTGGCAAATACGTGCATCACGATAAATACGCTCTATCGGGAAATCTTTGAGATAGCCATAACCACCAAAGACTTGTAATGCTGCGGAGCAAACACGCTCAGCCATTTCAGATGAAAAAAGCTTGGCCATAGACGCTTCATTTAAGCAAGGTTGTCCTGCTTCTTTTAAACGTGCCGCGTGATAGACCAATTGGCGTGCAGCTTCTATTTCTGTTGCCATACTTGCCAATCGGAACGCAACTGCCTGATGTTCAAAAATTGGTTTACCAAAAGTACTACGCTCTTTGGCATATCGGGTTGCTTCTTCTAATGCTGCACGTGCAAGACCAACTGCTTGCGCCGCTATACCAATACGACCGCCTTCTAGATTTGATAAGGCGATTTTCAAACCTTCACCTTCTTTTCCTAACATCAAGCTTTCATGCACACGAACATCTGTTAGTGCAATTTGACAGGTATCTGAGGCATGTAATCCAAGCTTTTCTTCAGTACGAATCACTTCATAGCCGAGTGTTTCACGAGGGACAATAAAAGCACTCATGCCTTTTTTCCCTGCACTTGGGTCAGTCACAGCAAAGACAATAATGACCCCTGCATTATGTCCAGAGGTAATAAACTGCTTAGCACCATTAATCACCCATTCATTACCATCTTTGACTGCACGAGTTTTAATGGCAGCAGCATCTGAACCCGTATGCGGCTCAGTTAATGCAAATGCCCCGATCATTTTGCCTTGTGCTAAAGGCACTAAATATTTCTGCTTTTGTTCTTCTGTGCCAAATTTAGCAATAGGAACACAGCCTACCGAGTTATGTACACTCATAATGGTCGAGGTTGCCCCATCTGCCGCTGCAATCTCTTCTAAAGCCATAACATAGGCAAGATTACCTGTATCTGAACCACCCCATTCATCTGATACCAACATACCCAATAAACCCAGTTCTCCCATCTGCGCTAAAGCCGCTTTGGGAAAGGTACCGTGTTTATCCCATTCAGCTGCTTGAGGTTTAATTTGTTCCTGTGCGAAACTGCGTGCCATGTCCTGAATTAATAATTGTTCTTCGGTAAATTGCATCTTATCTTCCTGTACATCAATCAAATGCTTCCATCCAGTTTGAAAATGATTAGAACTGAATGAAAGCTTGATTTTGATCCTGATTGTTCGGCATTCATTTAGAGTTAATCGTTACGTCATTTAACTTGCATGCTGCGTGGATTGTTTCGCAATCTCTTGATTTCTTAATAAGAAACGCTGAATTTTTCCACTTGGGGTTTTCGGCAGTTCTTGAACAAACTCCACCAATCGTGGATAAGCATGTGCAGATAGGCGCTTTTTCACAAATTGCCCTAGCTGCTCTGCTAATTCTTCGGACGCTGTGACATGCTCAGCTAAAATTACAAAAGCTTTTACGATTTCTGTCCGATCTGGATCAGGCACACCAATGACCGCAGCTTCAATCACTGCATCATGCTCAAGTAAAGCGCTTTCTACATCGAATGGCCCGATACGGTAACCGGATGTTGTAATCACATCATCATTACGACCAACGAAGCTCATACTGCCATCTGCGTGTAATTCTGCGGTATCACCCGTGAGGTAATAATGCTTTACAAAGGGTGACTTACGACTTTCTTTATAGCCACCAAACCACATCATCGGTGATTGACTGATATCAACAGCCAGTACTCCTGGCGTTCCTGCAGCTAGCTCTTGCCCTTGTTCATCAACAACCGCCACGCGATATCCTGGACTGGCATAACCTGCGACACCTGCGCGAATATCATGTTGTAAACCATGGTGATTACACACCACCATACCAACTTCAGTCTGACCATAATGGTCAAAGATCGGTGCATCTAGGACTTGTTTAAACCAGCGGAACACTTCAGGATTAAGCGGCTCTCCAGCACTACTCACGACTCTAAATTTACCTTTGAGTTTTGCCATTTGTTCAGGATCAGCTGCCATCATCATCCGATACGCTGTCGGTGCGCCTGCAAGGTTCGTCACTTTGTAGTCATCTACGATCTGACACAAACTATCAATGCTAAAACCACCTTCGTAAAAGAGTGTTGCATGTCCAAGTAAAAGTGGCCCAGTAATTCCGTAATACAAACCATAAGCCCAACCCGGATCGGCAATATTCCAAAACGAATCATCTTCACGTAGCCCTACCGCATTTTTCATATATTGACCAAAAGCGATCAAAGCTTTAAGCGGGACTTCTAAGGGCTTTGCAGGACCTGTAGTACCTGAAGTAAACATCAAAAGAAATGGATCATTGATGCTCTGTAAGACAAATTCACAATCTGTAGACTGTGCTTTGACTTCATCCCAAAAGTTTAAATCTCCCTGTTGTATCCCTTGACCCGCTGGATCTGCAACAGTAACGATTTGAGGACAATGTGCAACTTCATCTAATTTACTGCGATTACCAACATCGCTAATCACCAATTTGCTTTGTGCAAGGTGTAAACGATGTTCAATGGCTTTGGGGCCAAAGGCGGTAAATAGCGGTTGATATACAGCACCTATTCGCCAAGCCCCTAAAATCACCACAAGTAATTCAACTGTACGGGGTAATAAACCCGATACACGATCACCTTTTTGCACACCCTGTGACTTTAAAAAATTGGCAAATTGGCTTGACCACTGTTGCAGCTCTGCAAAGGTATATTGTTCTTTCCGCCCATCTTTGCCTTGCCAATACAGTGCAACCTTATCTTGATCAATCGCATGACGGTCGCAGCATTCATAACATGCATTTAATTGCTCTAAAGAGCCTGATAACATTTCTTTGGCAGCATGATTTAAGTCAAATGCCTTTGCAACATCTTGATAATTCGACATCTTCTCTACCTCAGTCTCAATTTATTGTTATTCCGACACGAGTGTTAGTATTTTTAGCCATCCCTAGGCTAGATTGGTGTTCAAAGCGATTAAGCATCCTTAGGTAAGTATTGCTGCACAATGCTTGAAAAATCTAATTGTGCATTACCTTGTAAACACAGCTGTTGATACATCTGCTGAACCAGTCCACCTAAAATAATCGGCTGTTTGACTTGTCCTGCGGCTTCTACAGCCAATCCTAAATCTTTCAACATCAACTGCGTTGCAAAACCATCGGTATAGCCACGTCCTGCAGGTGCATTTGCTGAAATACCCGGCCATGGATTACATACATCCGAACTCCAGCAACGTCCGCTCGAACTATTCACCACACCTGCTAAAGCTTGAGGATCAATCCCCAGACGCGCACCGAGCGCCATACCTTCAGCAACGGCTGCCATGGAAATACCAAGAATCAAGTTATTGCAAATTTTCGCAATTTGACCTGCACCCACATCACCACAATGCACAATGTTTTTACCCATGTGGCCCAATACCGCTTTGGTTTTTTCAAAGGTTTGATCATCTGAACCGACCATAAAGGTTAATGTACCTGCCTGAGCACCAATAGTTCCGCCTGAAACAGGGGCATCACAGATTTTTATCTGATGTGCAGCACCCACCTCAGCTATATCCTTAATGGTTTGCGGATCAATGGTACTGCTATCGATACATAAGCTTCCTGCTTTCATTACCGCCAATACACCATTTTCTCCCAAGTACACCTCTTTGACATGCTTGGCAGCAGGCAACATGCTAATCACGACATCTGCTTGTTTCGCGGCATCTTGTGGGCTGTGGCAAACGATGCCACCTGCTTCAGTAAAATGCTGAATCGCAATTTCACTTAAGTCGAAACCGTAAACCGTAAAACCTGCTTTGAGTAGGTTTTGGGCCATTTTTCCGCCCATGTTTCCTAAACCGATAAAGGCAATATTCATCCTTGAACTCCTAAATTAACGTAGGTTAATGGTGGTATTCACTTCACCTTTTTCTTGTGTATCTTCGAACCAACGACTGGTGATGGTTTTAGTTTGTGTATAGAACTGAACTGCTTGCTTACCATATGGACCTAAGTCACCCAGTTTTGAACCACGCGATCCTGTAAAACTAAAGAAAGGTACAGGTACAGGAATTGGAATATTGATACCCACTTGACCAATATCGATATCGCTTTGGAATTTACGAGCAACTGCACCACTTTGTGTAAACAGTCCAACACCGTTGCCAAATGGATTGGCATTAATCAATTCAATCGCCTGCTCTAAAGTATCAACATGAATAATGGCTAATACGGGTCCAAAGATCTCTTCGGTATAGATGCGCATATCGGTTGAAACTTGATTAAAAATCGTTGCTCCGACAAAGTTTCCTTGCTCATAGCCAATGACTTGAACATCACGACCATCCAGCAACAGTTCTGCGCCTTGTTCTACACCGCTTTGAATTAAATCCAGTACACGTGCTTTTGCGCGAGGTGAAATAACTGGGCCAATATCGGTATTCGGCTCATGCCCTGCATTGACCTTCAGCGTTTTGGCTTTTTCAACCAGTTCATTGACCCATTCTTTACTTTCACCAACCATGACAGCAACCGACAAAGCCATACAACGCTGACCTGCCGCACCGAATGCTGCACCAACGAGGGCATTTAAAGTTTGTTCTTTATTGGCATCCGGCATTACCACGACATGGTTTTTGGCCCCCATCATCGACTGCACACGTTTTCCATGCTGTCCTGCAAGGTTATATACATGTGTACCAACGGCTGTAGAGCCTACAAATGAAATGGCCTTAATAGCTTGATGTGTACATAAACGATCAACAACGTCCTTACCACCATGCACTACGTTCAATACACCTGCTGGAATACCGGCTTCAATCGCAAGTTCTACAAGCATCATGGTCGATAATGGATCTTGTTCAGATGGCTTTAAGACAAAAGTGTTTCCACTAACAATGGCCATTGGGAACATCCACAGTGGAATCATCGCAGGAAAGTTAAATGGCGTAATTCCTGCACATACACCCAAAGGTTGCTGCAAGGTATAGGTATCCACACCACGTGCAACACCTTCTATATATTCGCCCATTTGAAGTGTGCCAACCGAACACGCATGCTCAACGACTTCTAAACCACGTTGAATATCACCTTCAGCATCTGCTAGCGTCTTTCCTTGCTCAGCAGTCAGTACACGGGCAATGTCTTTCATATTGCTACGGATCAGATCTTGTAGCTTCAACATAATGCGCATACGTGCTTGTACGGGTGTTAAGCGCCAAGTCTTAAACGCCTCTTGCGCTGAAGCAATCGCTGCATCCACTTCTTCCATAGTCGCCATTGGAACACGACCCAAAACCTCTTGAGTTGCAGGATTTAGAATGTCTTGCCACTCTGTAGTGTTTGACTCTACAAATTTACCGTTAATTAATAATTTAGCCGTCGCAGACTGAATATTTGACATTGTGTTCATGACCTCTCCATAGGCACTTATTGTTTTGTACTGACTTAGAAAATATCCAAAAGCCTTATATTTATATTTTCCAATTCACTTCAAACTAGCAAAGAAAATTTTGACTACCAATAGAGATTCACGCACGATTGATGTGCAAATATGCACAGGGATGACAATAACAATGAAAGTAGATTGGGATCATTTACAGTATTTTTTGGTTTTGGCTCGTGCGAAAACCCTAACCAATACCGCACGTATTATCGGTGTTGAGCACAGTACAGTTTCTCGACGCATACATGCGCTAGAACTGGCTTTAGGCACACCATTATTTAAACGTGAAGCCACAGGTTATGAGCTCACTTTAGACGGTTTGGCACTGGTTCCTCGCGTTGAACAAATGGAACAGGCCTTTTTACAAATCGAAAAACCCAACCAACCTATGCAAGGTCGTGTGCGAATTGGCACACCCGAAGGGTTTGGAACAGCATTTTTGACACAGCTCTTGGCAGAATTGTCCAAAAAATACCCCTTGCTGACTATCGACCTTATTCCTGTCCCGAAAATGATCAAGCTTTCACATCGTGAAGCAGATATTGTTATTTCCATCGATCGACCGAAATCAGGCCCCTATATCATTACTCGACTGGCAGACTATTGTTTAAAGATTTATGGCAGTAAAGAATACTTAAAAAACACGCAACCCATTCATACATTAGAAGATTTAAAATCACACACTTTTGTGAACTATATAGATGATTTAGTCTATAGTCCCGAACTGTATTGTTTAGAGCGCTTACCTATTCAGCTTAATGCCAACTTTAGAAGTAGCAGTATTTTGGCACAACAAATTGCCGTGAGTGCGGGTGCAGGATTGGCAATATTGCCCAAGTTTTTGGCAGAGGAAAAACCCGAATTAGAACAAGTCTTGGCGCAAGATGTTCGTTTTGTGCATACCTTTTGGATGCTGACCTTAGTCGATTTACAACATGAGCCGCGCATTAAGCTGGTCTGGGACTTTTTGAGAAAAAGAACCGATCAATATCATAGTTTATTAATGGATTAAGTCAGGATGGCTTCTTCTAAACTATAACTGTTATAGAAATTTAGATGAATGTTGTATCTATGCTTTCAAGCGATATACCCCAATAATCACCTATAACCACTAGGGATTTAGAGTACATCTTATGAGCAATCAAGAGCCTAAAAAACCGCAAAAATATGCAGACAGTGAAATTTCAGATAAGGCCTTTAAACGTGCCATTATTTGGTTCTCGATCTATGTGCTTTTATTCTGTATTGGTGTAGCGTTTGTCGTTGGTGCAGATAATTCCTATCTACCTTAAACGATAATCTATTCGCTTATTGCAACTCGCTATTGCATGTATATCTTACATTTCATGTTTGCTCATGATCAGTTCATAATGAATTGATCATTAGGCCAAATAAATTGGTTTAAAATTGGTTTAAATTTGAATTTTAAAAAAGCTTGTAAGTCTACATTTACAAGCTTTTTTGCATTTTTAAAGTGATCAAATTACAGCTATAAAATTACTTGCCCATCTGAATCGCTTGCTTATGCAGGACTTTGCTTTTTAACTTGGTGCTGTAGATGTGTTTGAATATATTCACCGTAGACCGACATTTTTTCAAAGATGTGTTCTGAATAAAACATGTCTTCTACCAAGACTTGCGCACGATCAAATTCATATAAACCCAATCGTTGTAAAATTTTCGCATTAATAAACGAAAATTTTTGGCATAAATCGATATATTGCTGATCTTTGTCTTTAAATAGCAGCTTTAACATATTGATTTTATTTAGATCAAAGTCAATCGGTTCAGCTTTATCCGCCAAGACATGGATTTCAACATCTAAAAATTCAGCGAGCTGTTTTAATTTTTCTAAGTCGATATGTAGATGTGTAATACATATGATTTTGGAAACCTTCGGATTACATAAGCTATTGATCAAACTAAAATAGAAGTATTCTGCTGGCGATAGTTGTTCATTATGTAGCTCAATGTAGACATTTAGTCCCGATAAAACATCATCAACTTTAAATGCGCTAAGTTTAGCCTCAGCATGATAATAACGATTTAATATTGCAACATTTTCAGGGCTTTGCAGTGTAGCGTAGATCACCTTCTGATTCAAATTCGCTAAGATAAAAGGTGCAAATAAAAAAGCCGCATTTTCAGCCTTGGCATCCATATGTTCCTGACAAATACTGACATAGCCCACTTGCTGTACTTGACGCAAAATTCGACTGCGCAAAAGTACCGCTTCTAAATTAGTATGCTGTTGTTGCAACAGATGCAGCGTTGAATCTGTCAATGGAACATCCACCAGTAAATATTGTAACAGTTCTAATTCACTGGCTTTAAACATATTCAACTCCCTAACTTCCATACCATTTGACGCCACAAGTGTTGTGGTCAATGCACCTTATAAAAAATTCAAGCTTAAAACTAGATACAGTGATTTTGAAAAAACTTATAACAGTACAGCCTCATCTGTTATAAAAATTTAATGTAAAGTTTCATTTACTGATATATTTATAACAGAACTTTGTCTTGTTGATGACTATGTATAAATCGGAACAGCTTGCTCAGCACCTACGTCAACTGATTGAAAATGGCACTTTAAAAGCGCACGAAAAGCTCCCGTCTTTGCGTGAACAAGTGCAGTTGTCCGGCTTTAGTTTAATCACGGTCATGAATGCTTATCAGGAGTTAGAATCGCGTGGCTTAATCTATGCACGTGAAAAATCAGGCTACTATGTGGCGCAAGGCTTAGTCGAAATAGAGGCTGAACACGCTCAAATCGTGTCCTTAAACACGCCGGTTGAAATTAACTCTCTGGTCTTTAAGTATTTAAAATCAATACAAGATGAAAAAATCCTTCCATTGGGTTCAGCCTTTCCAGCTCAAGACATTGTTTTTTCTAAAAAGTTAACCCAAATCATGGGGCAAATTTCCCGAAATTCCAAAAGTTACGATGCCATTGATAATCTTCCACCTGGTAATTTAGCCCTACGTAAGTTAATTGCACAGCGCTATTGCATGCAAGGCATTGCCACAGATCCAGAGGATATTGTGATTACCTCAGGCTGTATGGATGCACTGAATCTTTCCTTACAGGCCATAGCTTCACCGGGTGACTATATTGTGTTACAGCAAAATATTTTCTATGGCGCCTTGCAAGCTGCAGAGCGCTTAGGCCTTAAAGTGGTGACCTTACCTGAACATCCACAAGACGGTTTTGATTTAACCGCATTTGAACATATTTTAAAAACTTATCCCGTCAAGATCTGTTGGCTGATGCTGAATTCGCATAATCCTGTGGGCTTCACAGTGAGTGATGAAATCAAGCAAAAAATTGCCGTGTTATTACACCAATATCATGTGCATTTAGTTGAGGACGATGTGTATGAAGAAATGCATTATGCGTCTAAGAAACCTGTTTCAATGAAATACTTTGACCAAAATAATATGGTCTTACACTGCTCATCTTTTTCTAAAACGTTAGGTGCTGCATTTCGAGTGGGTTGGGTGCATGCAGGTAAATACTCTCAAGCGATTCAACACTTACAACTCATGAGTACTATTTCCGTCAATACCTTATTGCAAAATGCCTTGGTGGAATTTATTTCAAATTATCATTATGAAAAACATTTACGGGTCTTAAGAAAAAGTCTACAGCAACATAAATTACAGTTTTACCGTTATTTAGAAAGCCGCCTACCGACTGGATGCAAATTACAATATCATCCAAGTGGTTATTTTCTTTGGTTAAAATTACCGGAGAATGTTGAAAGTATGGCAGTCTATGAAGCCTTAATTCAACAGCAGATTGGCGTTGCTCCAGGCCGTTTATTTAACGTATCAGAAGCCAAAACTCAATATATCCGTTTAAATTGTTCCTTTGCATGGAAGGATGAGATTCAACAGGCTTTAGATGCCCTCCTTAGTACAATCTCTGCACTTTCCTCAGATCAGACGAATATTTGACAATTTTTATTGTCATTATTATGCTCAAACAGATATTGTTCAAATACATATATTTGTTGTTGAGATAACAATGAATTCATTCAATATTTACCAAAATTCAAAAAACAAATAGGTTAGTTCATGGAAGATCAAAAACACAGTCAACGCATACATGCCTTTAGTTCGGATGTACTCACAGATCTGGATGCTGTGGGGATTGCACAGCTCATCAAATCTAAAGAAGCCTCCGTGCAAGAAATAACACAAGCGGCCATTGCACGTGCGGAACAAGTGAACCCGCATCTAAATGCCATTGAACTGGACTGTTTTCAGCGTGCTTTAGAGCAAAATCAATATGTTGAACATGGTCTTTTTGCGGGTGTCCCTTTTTTCTTTAAAGATAATCTAGATTATCAAGGATTGCCCTCACGCCATGGTTCAAAGGCCATCGGTTCAAAACCAGCCGATCGTAATCCTCAAATTAGCCAACAAATCTTAGATCAAGGGTTTGTCGTATTAGGAAAATCCAAGCTCCCTGAATTTGGTCTAAATGCCAGCACCGAATATAAAGATGGATCAGCCACCTATAACCCTTGGCATTTAAGTTATTCCTGCGGTGCATCTTCAGGGGGTTCCGCAGCTCTCGTTGCAGCCGGTGTAGTGCCGATTGCCCATGCCAATGATGGCGGTGGTTCGATTCGTATCCCTGCTGCATGCTGCGGTTTGATTGGATTAAAGCCTAGCCGTGGCCGTACTTATGACAGTGAAGCAGCAGGCTCTCTTCCGATTAATATCATCAGTGAAGGTGTCCTAACCCGTAGCATACGAGATACTGCTCATTTCTATGCAGGAATGGAATCAAGTTATTACAATAAAAAGCTGCCACGCATAGGCATGATTCATGGGCCTTCTAAACGTCGATTACGCATCGGTTTAGTCCCGCAATCGATTACAGGGCAAATAGATAGCGAAACAACTGCAACCTTAATGCATAGTGCAGCACTCTTAGAAAAATTAGGCCATCATGTTGAAGAACTTCAATTACCTTTTTCCTTAAGCTTTGTTGAAGATTTTAGTGAATATTGGGGGATGTTATCCTTTTTACTGAGTACCTTTGGCAAGAAAATCTTTGGCGCTGACTTTAATCCAAAAGAGTTAGATCACTTAACCGTTGGTTTATCGAAGTTGTATAAAAAGAACTTTTATAAAACCCCGCTATTTCTGTATCGATTAAAGAAAATGCAGCAGCAATATCGTGAAATCTTTAAGCATTATGACGTTTTGCTATCGCCTGTACTTGCACATACCACACCTAAAATTGGCTATTTGTCACCTCAATTACCGTTTGACCAGTTATTTGAGCGTATACAGAACTATGTAACATTTACACCTATTCAAAATGTGGTGGGTGCGCCGGGTATGTCGATTCCTATGGGAGAAACGCAAAACGACGGACTTCCAATCAGTATGCAAATTTCAGCCGATGTCGGTGATGAAAAAACCTTAATTGAACTGGCGTATGAAATTGAAGAAGCTCAGCCATGGCGACGTATTCAAGATATGCCTCGTACTGCTTAACAACTCAATCAAAGATTTAAAAAAAGGGAGCTGATTGGCTCCCTTTTTTATTTTCAAATCCGCAGCATAAGGCTTTTCAATTGTTCGCTGTATTTGAATATAAGATGCTTAATTAAAATGATACGTCAGTCCTGCATATACCGCCCGACCTTCACCCGGTGTTAAACGAGCAGGATCTTTGCCGGCATCGTTATAGCCCGGTGTCACGGTAGATGCATATTTTTTATTGGCCATATTTCTGAAATCCAACCAAGCCAAATACTGTTTTTGTGGTTGCATATAGCCGAATGATGCTCCCCAAATTTGCCAATCTTTTGCGTAGAAACTATTGGCATAGTCGGTTGCGACCTTTGCGGCATAAAGTGTATTCACCGCAACATAAAATCCTAAAGGATGTTCGTATTTCAGTTCAGCCTGATAGATGTGTTTTGGTATACCTGCAAGTTCATTTTTTCCAAATACCGCATCATTTTTATAGTGAAAATCATTCAAAGTATAGGCTTGTTTCAGTTGAACTTGTCCATATACATCATTTTGCCAAAGTGAACTGTTTAAACCGAGTTCTAGCCCCTGATGGATGGTGTCTGAAGCATTCGATTCGTAAATTATCGGATTAGGCTCTGGTTGGATTTCAACAGCCAACAGTTCATTTTTAACCTGTGAATAGTAATATGCAATATTCCACTCACCCAGTGCATGTTGACCACGCCCACCTAGTTCAAGAGTATTCGCTGTCTGACTATTCAAATGAATCGGAGCATTTTGGCGTCCCGTCGCTGCGCCACTTTCGTCGGGGAACTTTTGATCCGAACCCCAAATTAAAGCCCAAGGATGTGGTGCTTCTAAGCTTCGACTGACATTGGCAAAGAGCTGTGTTTCAGGTTGGATTTGATATCGAAAACCTAGCGATGGCAGGACATTCCATTCACGAATATTTTCTTTATGACTTTGCACAGGCCATGTCACTTCACTTTCACGATGGGTGTACGCCAATGCAACTCGACTATCGAGCCAAAACTGTGGGTGTAGTGCCAAGGCATTGGCATAATGTAAAACATAGTCACCACCTTGGTAGGTATAATGCCGCGTTTCTGTACCCGCAGCATAGGCGCCTTGCGCTACACGCAAGCGTTCAACGACCTGACCATCTGGCAAATGCGTGGTACTACGAAAACCTAAAGTATTTTGGCTTTCATGCCCCCATAGCGTTCGGTCAAATTGGTAGTTAAATAAGGTAATAATATCGTCATAGTCAACATCGGTACTATACAAACCTTCTTGCAAATCCATCGGATAATGATGATAGGCCAGACCCAACTGTAAACGATCGCCCGAGTCCAAAGTCATATTGGTTTTATTCGCCAACCAAAGACTTCCCGGCTGCGGACGATTATTATTCAGCGAGATATTTTGGGCTACTGCTTGTTTTGGATTTTGTTCAATCTGTTGTTGGGTTAGACGTCCCGGCGTTTGGTGTTCAGTCTCTCGGTAACGCAGATAAAAACGTGTATCTAGGTTAGGGTTTATTTTATATCCCACATTGGCCGATAAACCTTTGCTCTGGCTTGAAGCATGATCTTGAAAACCGTCATCATCACTTTGTGTTAAGGAAAGATAATAGTCTAAGTCACCGATTTGTTGTCCTGAACTGATTTCACTTTTTTGATAACCGTGGCTACCCATTTCATGGTGCACTGACAATTTAGCTGCATTTTTTCCAGTTGGGCTAGCATAGTTAATTAGACCACCCAAGCTTAATGCACCACGTGTTAAACCATTAGCCCCCCGTAAAACCTCTATATGGTCTACCCACAGCGGCTCAAGCAGTTCATAAGGTGTTCCTCCTGGCCCTGTAAATGGCAAATCATCTAAGGTTACATACAACCCTGAAGCATGCGCCCCCGGTGCACGATTGATCCCCGAGCCACGTATCGACAGTTTCACCCCTTCATTTCCTGAAGATGCCGCGTATATCCCCGGTTGATTTTTAAATAAATCAGCATTTGTTCGCTTGGGTACATCTTGAATGTCTGCTGCAACGATCGCATTGGTTGCACCATTTACTTTAGTCAGTGCTTTTTTTATTTTTTCATCCATTGAACTTTGTTCAACGTTAATGGTGATTTCAGGTAATACATTGCTATCTGCAACACTATATTGTGCCATTGCAGTAAGCATCATCAGGCTTAAAAGCTTAAGTGACGTGTTGTTATATTTGGAAAATTGAGGGACATCCATGATTGCGTCTTCTAAGTGAAACGAATTTGACGGCAAGGATTGTAGTGTGTTTTATCATCATGTATGTATCAAAATATTTCAAAATTCATGATTTTTATCAATATTCTTCTTCGTATTTTTATATTCAAATGATTTGTTAAATGAAATAAAACAGATAATTATATTTTTTAGTCAAAAAATAAAAGTTTCTAAATAAGATAAAAGCCCTCAATCTGAGAAGATCAAGGGCGTGTATTGATTAAGAGTACGCATTGAAAGATTGTCGGAAAGTCAGATGTCAAAACCTGAACATACTTCCAATCACGCTCTCGTTAAATTGATATTGAAATTTCTAAGGCAATTTAAATTAAACTATTCTCTGTAATAGCATTAGAAGTTGTACATCGCGACCGCATTGATTCGGTTATCTTCACCCTTAGTACTGCCATTTGGTGTAGCGCCAAAAGCTTCACGTTCACCATAGACATATTCCAGACCTAAACTAATCGGCTTAACAGGGCTGTAAAATACATTTGCCCAAGCTTGCCACAAGTTTTTATTGGCCTTGGTTTTATCGACTAATGAGTTGACATAATCTGCATTGTTATCTGCTTTCATATAACCATAGCCCAATGTTCCGCGCCATTGTGCTGAAATTTGTTGAGTTAAACCTACTGTAATCGAGTCAAATTCATTGGTGGCGATGATGTCTTTATCCGCATTGGTCACAAAACCTTGGTTGGTCCATGACACAAAACTGCTGTCGCCTTTGACATGGTAATAATCCGCTTTGAACACTGTTTTATCCGTCAAATCTAGTTTTGCGCCCAGACCAAGTCCCCATGCGGTTTCTGTATCCGTATCCGTTTTCTTTTCAGCACCCATCGCACGTGCGCTCAACATGAGTGTATCTGTCATTTTATGGTTTAACCGCGCTGTTAATGCAGGCAAACGCATATTTGAGCTGTCATCCTTAGAATCTTCTGCAGCGAGTACTAGATTTGTCTCTGGACTAAATTTGTGACTATAGCGAACTTGCGGTGTACGTTTAACAGCACCACCGACATAGCCCAATGCATCAATGGTTTCAGGCATATAATCAGGTACAGCAAAGTTAGACCATGTTTGCCCCACCAACCAATCACCATAGGTCAAATAGGCATGACGAATCCGCAGTCCATCATTTGCGCCCAAAAAGTCGACTTCAATTTTACCGCCTATATCGCCCACTTGAGTCGGCGTTTTAAAGTCTAGGCCTAAACGTGTGGCAGCAAGTGTTGCTTTTAAACGATCTGAACTTTCAGCATTCCCTTCTAGCGGAACACTATTCATTTGGTTATACAGGCGAGATAAGCTGCCGCCTTCTGCCTGATAAGATGCATCTGCTCGCACATTGCCATACAAGCTAAACTCAGCACCCGATTTGGTATTTAAACTCAGGCTCGGTGTTTGAGTCTGTGCAGCAACTACAGGTCGTTGTTTTACATCTTTGATTTCACTCGACAAGGTGTTTTGTTGTTGTATATATTGCTGCATCATGGCTTTTAACGCTTTGACTTCTTCACGCAACTGTTCAACTTCAGCCTCGCTGACTGCCGCATGTGTCCCCATGGGGAACGCGGCTGCACAAGCTAGTATCATAAGTTTAATTTTAAAGGTTTTTTTGACTAAATTTAGCTTTTGAGTTTTCATCCTGACCTCGATTTGGGCGATGCCCTTTCCTTATTTTTTGTCACAATTTCCCACTAGCCCTCATGCTGTGCATCAGGGCCTAGAAACTTAAAATTTTGGGGTAATGTTAAATCTTTAAATATCGGCTTAATTCGCTGGATTTTTGATAGCTTGCGTATTGAGTTTTGGCGATTGACCTTGAGTAGATGCCTCTACAGACGCTTGCAAATTCACCATAAATATTGCTAAAGAAGCAATGACACCGGGAATAGCTATCACCAAGAAGTTCATTTGATGCGGCAAATTCATGGTTAACAGCGCACCAGTAAGTACCGGTCCAACTATTGCACCAATTCGTCCAATGCCCGATGCCCAGCCCATACCTGTGGAACGTACCGTGGTTGGGTAGTATTGTGCGACAAAGGTATAAAGTAAGATTTGTGAACCGATGGTAGCAGCGCCTGCTACAGCAATTAAGGTATACAGAACCATTTGCGGACTGTTAAAGCCCAGTAAGATTAAAGCCAAAGCGCCACACATGAACATGATGCTCAGTACTTTTTTGATATGGAAGCGGTCTGCCAAAGCACCACCACCAATAGCACCTACCATTCCACCAATATTCAGTGCAAAGAGGAAAATCATACTTGCACCAAGCGAATAGCCGGCTTGAATCATCAATTTTGGTAACCAGCTTCCAAGTGCATAAACCATCAATAAGCACATGAAAAATGCAATCCAGAACATAAACGTACTGAAACTACGCCCTTGTTGAAATAATGCTTTTAACGGTGCTTTGTCTTCTTCAGAAACTTCATTGAGTACAAATTGAGTATCCGTTGTGAGGACTTGTTCAGGAGCAATTTTAGAGACAATTGTTCGAGTCGTATCTGTTTGATGCTTTGAGGTTAAATACATCAATGACTCAGGGAGGAATTTCCAAATTAAAGGCAATGCAAGACATGGAATAATTGCAATATAAAACATGATTTTCCAGCCATATACAGGCACTAACCAAGCACCCAATAACGCTGAAGCCATACCACCTATGGCATAACCACTAAACATTAGTGCAACCAAGGTACTGCGTATACGTTTTGGCGCGTATTCTGTCATTAATGCGACAACGTTCGGCATAACGCCACCGATGCCTAGACCGGCAAGAAAACGTAAAATACCAAATTCAACGGGAGTACTTGCAAAAGCGCCGCAAAAGGTAAAACCACTAAAAATACCGACGCAGATCATAATGGTTTTTTTACGACCAATTTTATCCGACAGTGTGCCAAAACACATGGCACCAAACATCATGCCAAATAAAGCCGTACTTGCCAGTAAGCCGGCTTGTACCGCAGATAATGACCACTCTTGCATCAACAAAGGTAAGGCAACGCCATAGATCACCAAGTCATAACCGTCAAAAATAATAATCAAAAGACACCAAATCAAAACACCCCAATGAAATGGCGTAAATTTGGCTTCATCAACCAAGGTATTAATATTAATTTTCTGGTTTTGCATAGCCCACCTCCTAATTGTGAAGCTTGTAAAATTCGCTTTTCACAATGAATAAGTCGGTGCTTAATGTCCAAAACCGATTAGGCATGTTTGTATACCTAAAAAGTTGAATACAAATTAATCCCTTGATTCCGCTTTATTTAAATAGATCATTTCATATGTGCAGTTCATCTGAACGTCTAGCGACAACATACTCAAAACACAGCACGATCATATGGAATCGCTTCTAAATCATACACTTGATAAACACTATCAAATAAACCACGAATATCTTCGCTTTCATCCATATGACGTACAGCCATAAATATAGGACTAATCGCGGCTTCATCTAAGATCGGAACAAATGTTAAATGTGTTAATTGCACACTTTGGGCACTCATTGGGGTGATACAAACTCCTTCATTCGCTGCAACAAAGCCCAAGGCCAGTTGTAATTCACGTACTTCACGTACTTTTTTAGGTTCCAAACCATACTCTGAAAATATGCCACGCACTTGGGTCGAAAAGTTTGGTTTGTTGTGATTTGGGTAAAAAATCAATTGCTGATCGATCAGATCTGCAAGATATACCCCTTCCTTTTTTTGTGCCAAAGGGTGACTAGCGTGTAAGGCTACTACTAAGCGTTCTTCTCGCAGTAAAACCCGTTTGATCGCGGGGTCTGAAATACGCAAACGCCCAAAGCCGACATCTATACGACCTTCCTTTAATGCTTTTATTTGTTCTGTGGTGGCCATTTCCTCCATTTCTATTTTTAAATGTGGATGTTGTTGTTTAAATAAATACAAAATATTCGAGAGTAAACCAAACAATAAAGAGCTCACAAAACCGATTGTCACTGTTCTTTCTGTCAAACCGATTCGTTTCGTCATCGATTTAATTTCTTCTGCATTAGACAAAAGTTTTAAAGCATGATGATAAAAAAATTGACCTGCTTCTGTAGTCTTAAGCGGACGGCTACCTCGTTCAAATAACTGAATTCCAAGCTCATGTTCCAAATTTTGAATCTGCCGACTCAAAGGTGGTTGAGCTATATATAGTTTTTCTGCCGCTTTGGTAAAACTCTGCTCTTCAACCACCGCGACAAAGTATCTTAAGTGTCTTAGTTCCATGGCCATCAATACCTATTAAGTATAATAAAATGCAAATTTGATCTTCGACGTGAAGATTTTATTCTTTTAAGGTATATCACATAGACAGGATTAAGCAAATTTAATCCCATCCAACAGATCAAAAACATCGTGCAGCGCATTACCTGAAAGAAGCTTCAGCCGCTACACGAAACAACTTAAAAAGTATTGTTAGACAACCAAACAAGGAACGTGGCAGCCAAAGACCTCTTTTATCGAGTGATAGCCACCCAAACTTAAATGCATACTTAAGGAGATATAGTATGAACCGTCAAGAGATTGATGTTCTGGTTAAACAAATGAACGTAGATACAGCGACAGGGCCTGTTGATCAACGTGTACAGCAAGTTGTGGTACGTTTATTGGGTGATTTATTCCAAGCGATTGAAGATCTGGATATTACTCAAACTGAACTATGGAAAGGTCTAGAGTATTTCACAGACGCGGGTCAAGCAAACGAATTAGGTCTTTTAGCCGCTGGTTTAGGTTTAGAGCACTATCTTGATTTACGTGCGGATGAAGCTGATGCGAAAGCAGGTATTACAGGTGGTACACCACGTACCATTGAAGGCCCTTTATATGTGGCTGGCGCACCTGAATCAGTGGGCTTTGCTCGTATGGACGATGGTACGGAAACCGATAAAATTCCAACTCTGTTTATTGAAGGTACGGTAACAGATACCGAAGGCAACATCATTGAAGGCGCTAAAGTTGAAATTTGGCATGCCAACAGCCTAGGTAACTATTCTTTCTTTGATAAGTCTCAATCTGACTTTAACCTTCGCCGTACGATTCTTTCTGACCAAGACGGTAAATATGTTGCACAAACTACGATGCCCGTTGGTTATGGCTGCCCTCCAGAAGGTACAACTCAATTTGTTTTAGACAAATTAGGCCGTCATGGTAACCGTCCATCACATGTACATTATTTTATCTCTGCACCAGGTTACCGCAAGCTAACCACTCAATTCAACATCGAAGGTGATAAATACCTTTGGGACGACTTTGCCTTTGCAACTCGTGATGGCCTGGTGGCAACTGCTGTTGATATCACAGACGAAGCTGAAATTGCACGTCGTGGTCTAAACCAACCGTTTAAGCACATTAGCTTTAATGTTGAGTTAGTTAAAGAACAAGCTGCTGCACCAAATACTGAAGTAGATCGTCGACGCGCTAGCGCTTAATTACTCAATCTAAGGAAGCCGAGCTGTCTCATCCAAGTTTGACAACTCGGTGACTATCCCCTCATTGGACAGTCGGAGAATGGACATGCCACGTATTCCTGTAATTAACACCAGCCATCTAGATCGTATTGATGAACTTCTTGTCGATAATTTTGACACTGGTGAATTTAAACTGCACCGCTCAGTATTTACTGATCAAGCGTTATTTGATCTTGAAATGAAATACATTTTTGAAGGTAACTGGGTGTATTTAGCACATGAAAGCCAAATTCCAAATAACAATGATTATTACACGACTCATATCGGTCGCCAGCCGATCATCATTGCACGTAACCGTAATGGTGAACTGAATGCCATGATCAATGCCTGCTCACACCGTGGCGCACAGTTATGTCGTTATAAAAAAGGCAACAAAGCAACCTACACCTGTCCATTCCATGGTTGGACTTTTAATAACTCAGGTAAATTGCTCAAAGTTAAAGACCCTGCTGAAGCGGGTTATTCAGATTGCTTTAACCAAGATGGTTCACATGACTTGAAAAAAGTCGCGCGCTTTGAAAGTTATAAAGGCTTTTTATTTGGTAGCTTAAATCCTGATGTGCCAAGCCTTGAAGAATTCTTAGGTGAAACCACCAAAATTATCGACATGATCGAAGGTCAGTCGGAAAACGGTTTGGAAGTTTTACGTGGTTCATCTACCTATACCTATGAAGGTAACTGGAAACTGACAGCTGAAAATGGCGCAGATGGCTATCACGTATCAGCCGTGCATTGGAACTATGCAGCGACCACTCAGCACCGTAAAGAAGCACAAGCGGCAGATAATATTCGTGCCATGAGTGCGGGTTCTTGGGGCAAGCAAGGTGGTGGTTCTTATGGTTTTGACAGTGGTCACATGTTGTTATGGACCCAATGGGCAAACCCAGAAGACCGTCCAAACTTTAGCAAAGCCGATGAATATACCGAAAAATTTGGCGCACCTATGTCGAAATGGATGATCGAGCGTTCACGTAACCTATGTCTTTATCCAAACGTCTATTTGATGGATCAATTCGGTTCACAAATTCGAGTTTTACGCCCGATTTCTGTCAATAAAACTGAAGTCACCATTTACTGTATCGCCCCTGTCGGTGAAGAGCCAGAAGCACGTACACGTCGTATTCGTCAATATGAAGACTTCTTTAATGCCTCAGGCATGGCAACACCCGATGATTTAGAAGAATTCCGTGCCTGCCAAGCAGGTTATGCAGGGATTGAAATGGAATGGAACGACATGTGCCGTGGTTCAAAACACTGGATTCATGGACCGGATGATGCAGCCAATGAAATTGGATTAAAACCACTATTAAGTGGCATCAAAACCGAAGATGAAGGTCTTTACCTTGCTCAGCATCAATATTGGTTAAAAACCATGAAACATGCCATCGCTGAAGAAAAAGAATTGGCAGAACAAGTCGCAAATGAACAAGGAGATGTCGCATGAATGCAACTGCACATTTAGACAGCGTAAGCATTGAAGCTGTATCTCAGTTCCTCTACCGCGAAGCGCGTTTTTTAGATGATGAACAGTGGGATGAGTGGCTAGAGTGCTATGCCCCATCTGCATCATTTTGGATGCCGGCTTGGGATGACGATGACCGCCTAACGGAAGATCCGCAGTCTGAGATTTCTTTGATTTATTATCCAGACCGCCAAGGTTTAGAAGACCGTGTTTTCCGCATTAAAACTGAGCGTTCATCTGCCACGATGCCAGATACCCGAACCAGCCATAACATTAATAACGTCGAGATTATTGAACGTGATGGCGACAAAGTGACGGTGCGTTTTAACTGGAACACCTTAAGTTTCCGCTACAAAACCAACTATAGCTACTTTGGCATGTCACGTTATGAAATTGATTTTTCAGGTGAGCAGCCAAAAATCCTCAGCAAATATGTTGTTCTGAAAAACGATTATATCAACCAAGTTATTGATATTTATCACCTCTAAAAGCTTATTTCACTAAGCAAGGTTTTACTTTCAGCCAGAAGGATATTTGGCTGAAAGGACACGTTATACCAGATTTTCAAAAGGATATTCAGCCATGTCAAACCATAATGTTGCACTTCAATTTGAAGATGGCGTTACTCGTTTTATTAGTGTTGCTCAAGGTGAAACCCTATCCGACGCAGCCTATCGTCAAAAAATCAATATCCCTCTAGATTGCCGTGATGGCGCATGTGGGACATGCCGTGCATTTTGTGAGTCGGGAACTTACGACATGCCTGAAGAATCTTATATCGAAGACGCTTTAACCCCCGAAGAAGCTGAGCAAGGTTATATTTTAGCTTGCCAATGTCGTCCAAGTTCAGATGCGGTTTTCCAAATCAGTGCATCATCTGACGTGTGTAAAACTGAAATTCATGAGTTTCAAGGCACATTGTCTCGTGTTGAAAATATGTCGGATTCTACGATTACCTTTGATATTCAACTGGATGAAGGTCAACCTGACATTAACTTCTTGGCAGGTCAATACGTCAATGTCGGCATTCCGGGGACTGAAGAAACTCGTTCCTATTCGTTTAGTTCAAAGCCGGGCAATCGTTTAACAGGCTTCGTGGTTCGTAATGTCCCTGAAGGAAAAATGAGTACCTTCCTGAGTGCCAATGCGAAAGCCGGCGACAAAATGACCTTCAAAGGTCCTTTTGGTAGTTTTTATCTGCGTAATGTCGTCCGCCCTGTGGTCATGCTTGCAGGTGGTACAGGTATTGCGCCGTTTATGTCCATGTTACAAGTGCTTGAAGAAAAAGGTTCTGAACAACCTGTTCGTCTTGTATTTGGCGTAACCAATGACTTTGACATCGTGGCAAAAGACAAGCTCGATGAATTACAAAGCAAACTCCCTTGGTTCGAATACCGTACTGTGGTCGCTCACCCTGAGTCACAGCATGAACGTAAAGGCTATGTGACCAGTCATGTTGAAAAAGATTGGTTAAACAACGGCGATGTAGATATTTATCTCTGTGGTCCTGTGCCGATGGTTGAAGCTGTACGTGGCTGGTTAGATACAGAAGGCGTTAAACCTGCAAACTTCTTGTTTGAAAAATTCTCAGCGAATTAAGGGAGAATAGTTTAATGTCAGAACAAGCCAGATTTAGCAATAAAGTTGTCATTGTAACCGGTGCCGCTCAAGGTATCGGTCGTGGAGTCGCACTACAACTGGCCCGAGAAGGCGCTCAAGTGGTATTGGCAGATCTTTCAGATTTTGTTGAAGATACGCTGAACGATATTCAAGCCCATAATGGCGATGCCATTATTGTTAAAGCCAATCTTGAAACATATTCAGGCGCTCAATTAGTTGCTACCCAAGCCATTAAAAAATATGGCCGAATTGATATCTTGATCAATAACGTCGGAGGTGCGATTTGGATGAAGCCCTTCCAAGAGTTTTCAGAAGAAGAAATCATTAAGGAAGTTAATCGTTCATTATTTCCAACTATGTGGTGCTGCCGAGCCGTGTTACCTGAAATGATTAAAAATCAGCAAGGGACGATTGTGAATGTATCTTCAATTGCAACCCGTGGTATTAACCGTGTGCCATATTCAGCGTCAAAAGGTGGGGTCAATGGCTTAACCGCTGCACTCGCTTTTGAGCATGCAAAAGATGGTATTCGAGTCAATGCCGTAGCCACAGGTGGCACAGAAGCACCACCACGAAAAGTACCTAGAAACGCCAACCCATTGTCAGATCATGAAAAACAATGGATGCAAGACGTGGTCGATCAAACCATTGACCGTACATTCTTGGGGCGCTATGGCACAATTCAGGAACAAGTCAATGCCATCCTATTTTTGGCATCCGATGATTCATCTTATATGACAGGAACAGTCGTCCCTGTTGGTGGTGGAGATCAAGGTTAAACGATACCGTCATTGGTTGAATTCAACAGGCTCATTGACATAGTCGCATGGAGGCAAAAGCGATGGCACCCCTGTTAAAAACATTAAAAGAAGATTGGTCGATCTCAGCGACGGTTGCAGGATTTTTAGCCGTGCTGATCTCCTATTCAGGCCCATTGATTATTTTTTTTCAAGCTGCACAAAAAGCCCAAGTTTCCCCAGCCATGATGATTTCATGGATTTGGGGGATTTCTATTGGCGCAGCACTGGCGGGTATTTATCTCTCTATTAAATATAAAACCCCAGTGATTACCGCGTGGTCAGCGCCCGGTACGGCGCTTTTAGTCACCCTCTTTCCGAATATTTCGCTGAATGAAGCCATAGCGGCTTATATCACGTCTGCTATCGTTATATTTTTGATTGGAATCACCGGCTATTTTGACAAACTCCTAAAATGGATTCCTCAAGATGTCGCTGCGGGAATGATGGCAGGTATTTTATTTCAGTTTGGGCTTGGACTGTTCACTGCTACAGATAGTATGCCGATCATTGTCTTTGGCATGTTACTGGTCTTTCTTATTTCTAAAAGACTATCGCCACGCTACGCGATGATTTGGGTCTTACTGACTGGTGTCATCCTGAGTTTTTCATTAGGAAAAATTAATCCTGTTGATGTGAATTTTCAACTTGCTATACCACAGTTTATTGCCCCAATTTGGACATGGAACTCAACTTTAAATTTGGCGATTCCCCTAATTTTAGTCAGTCTGAGTGGTCAATTCCTTCCGGGGATGGCGATCATGAAACTCAGTGGATATGACACGCCAGCCAAGCCGATTATCACAGCGACCAGTATTGCCTCTCTCGCTGTCGCATGTGTCGGGGGCATTACCATTGTTTTGGCGTCTATTACCGCAGCTATGTGTATGGGCAAAGATGCACATGAACTAAAAGAAAAACGCTATATAGCCGGTATTGCCAATGGTATTTTTTATATTTTAGGTGGCTTATTTGCAGGCAGCATTGTCATGTTATTTAGCCTATTACCTAAAGAGTTAGTCGCTGCACTTGCAGGTTTAGCGTTATTAGGTGCGATTGGAACAAATATGTCGGTTGCGATGAAAAATGAGGCCAACCGTGATGCAGCGCTGATCACTTTTTTAGCGACAGCCTCAGGTATGCATTTTTTAGGGCTAAGCTCAGTATTTTGGGGGATTTGTATCGGTGTCGCGGCACATGTCATTTTGACCAACCGTGTAACTACACAAGCACCGATAACAACGACTCAAGATTCTAAAAGTTCATAATATCCAAACGCATTGTTAATACAAAGAAGATGGAAAATTACATCTTCTTTGTTTAATCAAAAATAAAATGCTTTCATTTAGACTTCGGTTAATTCAGGCAATTCTCGATGAGCGATTTCAAAAGCTTCTTGAACATCTAATCCCACAGCAGTCAATAAAAGCTCTACAACTTTGGCAATCCAGTGAACCCTTTAGGCAAATAAGCATAGCAACGCACAGATTCAATTTTTATGATGAAGTAATCGCCACCTAGCCTTAGTTTAAAAAAAACCATCTAATTTGAACCAACATAAACTTTATCATCAGCGTAAATCTAAAGGTTTTTACCCCCCTGAGAAGATTATTTATTGAGCAGAATCATTTAACTAAAGGATATACTTCAATCAAACTTCAAATGAAAAAAATCGTTAATTAAATTAATAAATGCCTGCACACTTTGCGACGCATTTGTACTTCGCTTACTCATATATAAGTTGATTGTTGGAAGGTCCGTATCTAACTTTTTGACAATAATATTTTCATAAGCAATATCTGCAATATAACTCGGTAAAATTGTACACGACTGTGTGATATTGATTGAATTAATGTTGAATAAAATATTACTGGCGCGCTGGATGATTTTTAAGTTGATCTTTTTGTCTTCTGCAAATTTTAAAATCTTATGATGCAAAACTGACGACACTTCCTCAGCTGGAATAATAAAATCTATTTCTTCTAAAGATTTGACTGATATTTTATTTTGATTTGCAAATGGATGCTGATTATTCATCAAGAAAATCAAAGGCTCTTCAAATATCAACTGGCTCGAAATTTCATGGTTATTAACATCTGCCCTTGATATGGCGATATCAATACGCCCATTATGTAAATCACTGACGATTTGCGTGTCATTTAAGCTCAAAAGTTCAACTTTTAAGTCAGGAAACATCTTTGTGAGTTTCGGAATAATAAAAGGAAAAATTTTCATTTCTGCAACAGGTACAAAGCCAATGGTGATTTTTTGGTCTTTGGCTTTTTTGACTTGGCGCGTCATCGCTACTGCTTTATCGGCACATTCCAAAATATTTTTGGCATGTTCCAAAAAAACAATTCCTTCATCGGTCAGTTCAACTTTACGTTTAGAGCGAATAAATAACTGTACGCCAATAAACTCTTCGAGGTCTTTGATTTGTTGGCTAAGAGAAGGCTGAGCCGTATAAAGTTTTAAGGCCGCTTGGCTAAAATTAAGTTCTTGTGCAACCATGACAAAATATTTTAAATGTCTTAATTCCATTTAAGTCACCTGTGTAGTCCAATCCTTAGGACGTTTTTAATACAATTCCGTTAGCAAGCTAAAATAGTCTTATATTTTGTGGTGAAGTGTTCATTTTTTATTTAAATATCATTTTTTCTCATATTTTACTTCTAAATAGTTCAAAATTTTTAATCAATTGAACTCATGCTGGAATTATGTGATTTCAAAAGAGCGTCTTCTCTAGCACCGCTTAATTCATTTTAGAAATACATTTTCAAATATATATTTTGACAAAAACAAAAACAAAAACAAAAACAAAAACAAAAAACAAAAAACAAAAAACAAAAACAAGGGATCATGTTGCATCATCCCTTGTTATTGATCTTTGAATTATTTACGTTTTTTCTTACCACTGAGCAGATCTATGGCTTGGGCATATCGTGTAGGTGCAATCCGCTGAATTAAATCAATGATTTTGGCGTCATTGCCGATTAAAACACGACGTTTATTCTGTTTCACTGCATCTAAAATCACTTTTGCTGCAACTTCAGGCGGTGTTTTCAGCACTTTATTAAAGGCTTTCGTGGCTCTATCTGGATTCATACCCAACGCGCGAATACTGTCACTCATACGTGCGCTATTTGCAATATTGGTTCGAATTCCACCCGGATGCACGCAGGTAGCGCTCACTCCGACATTTTCCAAATCTAATTCTTGACGTAAAGATTCTGTAAAACCACGGACTGCAAACTTAGTTGCATTATAGGCACTTTGAGTCGGTTGAGCTGTCAAACCAAATAAGCTGGAAATATTCACAATATGTCCATCGCCACTTTGTCTTAAGTACGGTAAAAATGCTTTTGTCCCATACACCACGCCCCAGAAATTGATATTCATAATCCACTCAATTTCATCATAATGCATACCTTCTACTGTACTGGCTAGCGCGACACCCGCATTATTAAAGATCAAATTGACCTGACCAAATTCAGCTTGGGTTGCAGCCGCCCATTGCTCGACAGCGGCACGATCAGATACATCTAACTGGGTCTGAGTTATTTTCACACCGGTGTGCTTAATCATTTCAGCCGTTTGTTCAAGGCCGTCGAGATTGCGATCACTTAATGCTAGATGCGCACCTGATTGAGCCAGTTGAATGGCTAATTGCTGCCCAATACCTGAACCTGCTCCAGTAATGGCTGCGACTTTGTTGTTAAAATTTTTCATCGTTATTCCTATACATACTTAATCCAGTTCAGTGATCAAGCCGCATTTTCGTATTATTCATAGCACAAGCTTAACGAGATCTGATCTATGAATGAAATGATTTTATTTAATTCTAAAATATGAATGCTATACATAGCACTTTAGCGTTATTTTTAAAATCAAATGAATGTAATTCACCATGATTACAATAAAAAATGAAAGCTTAAATGAGCCTATTAGCTCCTACTTTTTTACGGATTGTAGCTCCAATTCTTTTAATTCAAACTGCGTTTGATATTTATAAAAGTGATACAAACCCCAAATGTTATAAACAAAGCTCAACATTTATTCTATTTTTCTACACGATCCAGATTCTAGATATTCAAAATCAGTATATAAAATCCACAATATATACTTATTTTTTTGTGAATATAGCCCTTGAAGACAGCAAGGCTGATGCTTTGTAATTTTCCAAGTCTTGTGTATCCACCTTTTGGAAGATCAGGAATGCACATCTCTTACTATATTCAATAGAGGTTCTAAAATGATAAAAACAACTCTTAGCCTAATCGGTTTGTCACTGGTGTCTAGCTTAGCTTTGGCTGCTGATCCATTGCATGGTACTAAATGGAAAACCATCGATGACCAAACCAAAAAACCTTTATCTGTAGTTCAATTTAACGAAACCTCAAATGGCGTTTTATCTGCAAAAATCGTTGATGTACTCACCCCAGGTGAAGCAGAAAACTGCCAAAAATGTGTAGGTAAATTTCATAATAAACCATTACTCGGTGTGCAAATCGTCAATGGTTTGAAAAATACCGGTAAAAATACCTATGACGGCGGTAAAATTACTGACCCGAAAAATGGTAAAACCTATAGCTTCAATGCCAAAATGTCGAATGACGGCAAGACTTTGAATGGTCGTGGCTATATTGGTGTATCTGCGCTTGGACGCAGCCAAACATGGATACGTGTAAACTAATCCTTAGTGTAAAAATTCAAAAAGCGACTCCATTGAGTCGCTTTTTTTGTATGAAAACCTAGAATGAAATTATTCGACTATAAAATTAAACGGTATAACGTTTACTTAGCCCCCATTCGGCTAATATGCGACGATACGTTGTGGATGAGCGATCTGCTTCGAAATGCGCCTCCATACTGATATCCAGTGGCAATTCCTCAGGTTTTTGACTTTCCACCATGTCCTGATCTTTAGCAAAAATTTGTGCATTAAAATCATAGACCGCTTGTAAATCTCCTGTGGTATCAAAATTACGAGTTAAAGGCACAAATAAACGGGTTTTATTATGCGATACAGGACAACAGGCATTTAAGATTTTCAACACCCCATTTTCAGGAAAATCGATGGTTAAAATTGCTGAAAATGGCGGATAGACATCAAATGTTCTTTTCCATAAAAAATCTTCTGGCGCTAAATGTTGTAAGCCATGCGGATAATTACTCACATCACTGAGATATTCTGTATGTAGTCCTTAGTCTGTACGCACTGTCGAATATTTTTGCACTTTTTGGTTTTCACGGTCTGCAAAGCTTTCATGATGCACCCATGCGAAATGTGCAACATCAATAAAGCCTTCGAGCTGGCCCCCACTTGAACCTCCAATATCTACATAAGGTGGCAATATAGATTGGTGCTGCTCGGTATCCCACGTGTCTAAATCTGGAAAATTGGCCGTAGATTCGTCTCGGTTAAATAAACTGGTCCACACCAATCCATATTTCAATACAACTGGAAATTTAGTTAATGAAAAACGCTCTGAAATTTGAGTCAGCTCTGGCTGTGCGGGAATTTTTACACACTTTCCTGCGCCGTTATAATGTAAACCATGATATGGACAAATAATGTCTTCACCCTTGACCCAGCCTTTGGTTAATGGCACCCCACGATAATGATTTTTAAATAAGATTTAATATTTTTCAATGTTTTATAGGTTTAGTTACCTGCTTTCTCATAGGTATGTAGTGAATTCCCCATTGCTGAGTTAATTCACCTACAATCTCAAAGCCAAATTTTTTATAAATTTCTAAAGCATAGAAACTCGAATTTACCGTAATATGCTCAGGCTCATGCTGCATTATTTCGCTTTCTATAAACTCCCACATTTGACGTCCAAAACCTTGGCCATGATATTCAGGTTTCAAGAAAAAATGCATGAGATGTGCAGGATGCACATAAGCTACATTGCCAACGATTTCTTGATTTATTTCAGCAACAAAATAATGGATTAAATCACGCTCAAAAATATGTTTGAGCATGTGGGGCTTAAAGCGCTCACGACCTTCTTCACTGCAAATAACATCATCGACAAATGGTTCAATGACTGCCGCGATTCCGTCAACATCCTCTACACAGGCTGGGCGTATGATCATTTTTAGCATGTTGTTCTCTTTATAAAAGTAATCCTTAAACTTCCTCCGTCAAAGAAAATAAACTTTCTTAAAAGAGTCATTTAATGAATTATCGCTTTTAGCTGTTATTTTTCAATACGTTTAAAAGTTACTTCAGCTAAATTTAAAGTAGATGTTGTACATCCAATATGCAATTGTCATTCAAATATTTTTCAGCAAATCCATCACGAGAAAATACCCGATCGATTTCTGCAATTTTACCTTGGCTTTGTAATTCATGTAGTTCATCAGCAAAAATTGCATCAAAAGCATGTTGACGTTCACCATAAATAAACCTGTTTTGATAGTGCACCGTTGCGACACGTTGCTTAAGATGTGAAAGCAAACCCGCCATTCCTGAGCCATTGCCAATCATAATTACCGACTTAACGCCCTCTGCTAAGTCAAAATTTGGATTCGCACGAATATAGGCATGAATACATTGTCCAAGTTTTAAATCTTGTGTTAATAAACCAGAACCTAAACCTAGTTCATCGCCATGCTGCTCTTGACGTACGACGAGCTCTAAATCTTTTTAATTAAATAGAGTTTGATAATTTCACGCTTATACTAAACAACTGAATAAAGACTATAATAAAAATTAAAAATTCATTCGCTATTTGCGAAATCTTCGAGCAATCATGTCCAAAAATCTTGCAACGCTGATTGGATTCAGTGCAATCTTACAATGGTCTTCTATTGTTGGTTTACTTAAGAAAATTAGTTTCAGTATTGGCCCTGATCTTGCTGTGCTCTTTATGTATACCTTGAGCGCAATTATTCTATTGCTCTTATTTAAAATTCCAAACCTTAAACTGGTTCCGCGCCAATTTTTGATATACGCCACCCTTTTATTTGTGATTTATGAGTTGTGTTTTTCGTATGCCATTGCTTTGGCTCAAACAGCTCAACAAGCGATTGAAATCAGTTTGGTCAATTATTTATGGCCGAGTCTGACAATTGCCGCGTTAATCTTATTTAAAGAATTAAAGTTTAACTTCTTCGTAATCATTGGTTTAGTCATGAGTTTGGGCGGCATTATTTTAATCCAAACTGTTAACGGAAGTTTTAATTGGTCTACAGTCTTTACCAACATTCAGTCCAATCCATTAAGCTATTTTCTTGCTTTTATGGGCGCGAGTTTATGGTCACTCTACTGTGTGATTACACGTAAATACAGTCATGGACATAACCCTATTTCATTCTTTTTCGTCGTAATTACCATTGTACTATGGCTAAAAATGTTGATATTTCACGGTATTCCGCGAATGCCTACCGTAGACTTACATACCGGTATGTATATGTTAATCGTGTCCATCGTGACTGCATTGGGCTATGCAGCGTGGAATGTAGGTATTATAAAAGGCAATATTACGATATTGGTGACTTTATCGTATTTTAGTCCGATTTTTTCTTCGGTTATTTCAATGTTTATATTACAGACACCACTGAGTTTAAGTTTTTGGCATGGTGCCATTTTGGTGACATTAGGTTCGCTGGTATGTTGGATTTCAACCAGTTGGCCACAAATAAAAGCAAAATTAATGCAATTGCGTCATGAATAATATGGCGCAGTTAATTGCCTCTGATTATCTTAAACTGAATAACAAAACCGCGATTAGGCACAGCATGTGAAGTAACTGTGTTGGTGCAAAATATAGAAAATATTTCCATCCACCTGTGAGAAATGCATTCACACATTTTGAAATCGCATGGGCTGATAATCCAATCACCACAGCATAAACCAATGTTAAATTGTCGATATTACCTTGCATCACCACGGTTGCCATAGCTGCATGGACTTCAAAGAGTGATGCTAATAATGTCCCTAAAATTAAGCCTTTATCACCTAAAGCGAGATTTAATCCATAAACAAGTGCTTGGATCAAAGTAAGCGTGATGGCAATGATTGCCGCCTGTTTTAAGCTAAACATTCGACTATCAGTATTTTCTAACGGCACTGTTTCATTCGCCTCTACACGAAGCATTTCAGGTTCTGACTCTTTATTATGCTGAACTTGAGATGAGCCATAAATCAGATATAACGCAGCAAGGACCAATATCAAGATGCCGATGATACTTGGTATAACTAATATTTTAAACCAAGCAAAACTCACCCCAAGGACAATGATCAAAAGTTGAACCAATGTCGCAACACATGAAAAAAGTCCTGCCCCTGCATTACTTTTGGCACTGGCTTTTCCTGCTCGTACTTCCATGCCTAAGCTTGCGATTGTTGCTGTGCTCGACACAAAACCTGATGCCAAGGCCGATAAGATAATCGCTTTATCAGAAGATAGAAGCCGCTTGGCGATGTGTGCTAATGACTGCACCACCAAGATCAATATCAGTAATTTTAAAATCACATAGGGATTTAATACTGAACCCCAATAGGCTTGATTTGGAGTTAAAGGTAAGGCAATTAGGATCAATGCCAGTAAAAAGACCCCATCTCTTAACTCATAGTCTTTGATCCAATGTGCTGCAAAATGATGTAAGCCTTTTTTTCCAAATAATATGAGGGTCAGCACCACAGCCAAACACGCAGCCAATGGAATATTAAAAACACAAGCAGCGCCGATTAAATAGGTCATAACAAAAGCAAGTTCTGTGGTTGTGCCAATATCTTGTTTTTGTTGGCTTAATCCATAATAGCTAAACATACTGACGACAATTGCACCGAGCACACCAACAGCTAAATGGATTAAAAAACACAGTGCTCCTAACAATGCACAAATGGTAAATGAGCGTAAACCGGCAAAGCTCTGTTCACTGTCTAAATTGTTGTTACGTTGACGCTCCAAACCGATGAGCAATCCACAGCCTAAAGCCGAAGCTAAAATCGTTAACAATGCTGGGAAGGATAATGTTTGTATGAGTATTTCCAAATTTAAGCCCTCCCATCAATACATTGTTTATTTTGGCAATATAAATAAAAAATAATTAAAATAAATTTAACGCTAAAATTAGAAAAATAAATATATAAATTGAACAACTTGAGCATTTTCAATCATGTTCAAAGTTTAATCATCTTTTAAATCATAAACAATTCCATGATAAATATCTTAGTAAACATTAATTTTTCCCATATTTTAATTAAAAATATATTCGAAAAACTGACTTAAATTCGGCCTCTATTTGCTTTCATGAATGTTTAAAGCACACATTAAGCCCAAATCACCATAATGGCCGCAATCACCACTAAGGCTAAACCCCAATGATCAGTTCTTGCGAGTTTTTCCTTAAAGAAAAAGGCAGAGATTAATAGACTAAATAATATTTCGATTTGACCTAGGGTTTTAACAATCGCAACCGTTTGCATGCTCATGGCAGTAAACCAGCCCAACGATGCTAGAAAGCTACAGACACTAACGCGAAAGGTCAGACCGACTCTCTCCCACATGGCAATGAGCGTTTTGCGGCTAAATAGACTGAGGTACAGCAGCATAATCACACATTGAAAGCCAATTACACTCAACAATACCCACGCCGCACGATGCAAAGTCGGTAAATCACTTAGCTCTAAACTGGCTTCACGAACCAATAAAGAGGTAATGGCAAAACTTAATCCACTCCCTACACCGATGCATAACGTTGGCAGAGATAATTTTTGTCGTTGAGAACCTTTGCTTAAAAGAAAAACGGCAACACCACCAACCAAAACACCAATCCAACCAAATAAACTTAAATGTTCACTTAAGAAAATCACCCCAACAATGGCCGCAAATATCGCTTCACTTTTCGCTAAACCAACACCAATGGCATAATTCTTTTGTTTAAAAAGCAAGACCATTAAAATCGTCGCTAAAATTTGACTTAGTCCTGCAATCACCACATAGACCCAAAACATAGTTGTAAATGTGGTCACCTGAGTCACAGGCTGTTGTTGGTACAGCACATATAAATAAATGCAGGCAAATGGGAGCCCAAAAATAAACCGTGCAAGGGTGACACCATACACATCAACAGTGGTACTGAGTTGTTTTTGAAATGCATTGCGCCATGACTGCATAAAAGCAGCCATTAAAGTGAATAAGATCCAAACTGGAAACATAAGAAAGGTGGTTTAACGGTGGATGCCTCATCAATTTACGCTTTTATTGAATTGAATGCGACCTAACACGGCTAGATTATTCATTGAACTTGGTTATGGATTCATTGAAAAAATTTTATTTAAAAACCTCATATTAAGAATATGGTATTTATCAAAATTTAAGTTTTTATAAAAATACGCAAAGGCATGTTACCTTTGCGTTTTGCTCTTTACCAATATTTAGTTGGTAACTTACAGTAAGTTAGCTTTCAAGTAGTACAGCACCAAATTGCTCACGTAGATCTTTTTTCAGCATTTTACCTGTTCCGCTCAAAGGAATAGCATCCACGAAAATCACTTTATCTGGCACCTGCCATTTAGCAACTTTATCTGCATAATAATCCAAAATTTCTGTATCAGATAAATCGACATCTGGCTTTTTAATTGCAATCAAAACAGGTCGCTCATCCCATTTCGGATGAGTCGCTGCAATCACTGCTGCCATTGCAATTTTAGGATGTCCCATAGCCAAGTTTTCTAACTCAACAGAAGAAATCCATTCACCACCCGATTTGATCAAATCTTTTGAACGGTCACTAATTTTTAAGAAACCATCTTCGTTCAGGGTTGCAATATCCCCGGTATCAAACCAACCATCTGAGGTTAATGCAGATTCTGTTTTGCCAAAGTAATTGCCAATAATCCAATGCCCTTGGATCTGTAAATTACCCGTCGTTTCGCCATCACGTGCAACTTCGTGTGTACCGTTTTCTTCATCGGTAATACGTAAATCGACCCCAAATGGTGGACGACCTTGTGACAATCGTACTTGTAATTGTTCTTCTTCAGATAATAACAAATGTTTGGCTTTAAATTGGTTTGAAGAACCTAATGGACTGGTTTCGGTCATTCCCCAAGCATGAATCGTTTCACAGTTAAATTGTTCTTTAAACACTTTTAACATCGCAGGAGGACAAGCAGATCCACCAACCACATTACGCACTAAACTTTCAAGCTGACTACCCGCTTGTTGCGCAGCATTAATCAAACCCTGCCAAATCGTTGGAACACCCAATGCAACGGATACTTTATAGTCATCAATCATTTGCGTCAGGCTTGCTCCATCTAAACCTGGGCCTGGCAGCACTAAAGTACATCCCACCATTGCCGCAGCATATGGCGTACCCCATGCGTTGACATGGAACATCGGCACAACGGGCATCATAATATCTCGCGCTGAGATATTTAATGAATCCGGCATACAAATCGCATAACTGTGTAAGACTGTTGAACGATGACTATACAACACGCCTTTCGGATTGCCTGTGGTACCTGAGGTATAACATAACGAACTAGCCGATAATTCATCTAATTCTGGCCATGTATAGTCTGCAGATTGCGCCGCGATGAGTTCATCATAAAATTTAACTTCTGGTACCGCTTCGATAATTGCTGCATCTGGTGCATCTAAACAAATAAAATGTTCAACAGATTTTAATAAAGGTTTTACTGCTTTGATTAAAGGCAAAAAGGTTTTATCAAATAACATCACGCGGTCTGCGGCATCATTGATGATAAAAATTAATTGTTCTGGAAATAAACGTGGATTAATGGTGTGACAGACATAACCACTACCTGAAATAGCGTACCAAGACTCTAAGTGACGGTGGTTATTCCAAGCGATCGTCGCAACACGATCCCCTAAATTTAAACCGAGAGATGCAAGAACATTAGCAAATCGTTTTGAATTTTTATGGACTTCACCCCAAGTGGTTTTCGTAATCGTCGAGTCTGTATTTTTTGAAATGACTAAACTATCCGCATGATAGCGACCCGCATGTTCAATCATGCTACTAATCAAAAGCGGTTTAAACATCATATTACCAAGCATTCTTTGCTCCCACATTCATCCATATTGAGTTGTTGTTTTTCCGCACTGTCCTGCAGATTTTTTAAAACTTTGCACCATGTCAAAAGTGATTATTCTTCATCGACAAGGTTGAAAGCCGTAGATATGAAACGCATATCCAAAACTGATTCTTATGTTTTAACCTTAATTGATTTTAGAATCCACTGTTTTATTACTCAAAATATGAATGCTTTAGTGGTATAAAATGCAAAAATTAATAGCATCATCCCAATTCAAAATATGTTCCTATTTTGTTTTCGCTCTGCTGCTTTAAAAAATGTCGTTTTCAGTTATCAAATAATCGACTGAGTCAATTGGTATAAAAAAACCCAGTCTAGATACACTGGGTTCATTCGTCGCATTAGCCGTTGTAGTTACAATAGTTACAGTACTTCAAACTCAATACGACGGTTTTTCTTACGACCTTCAGGCGTAGCATTGTCTGCTACAGGCTTATTTGAGCCCATCCCTTCAGTACTTAAGTTCGCCGCTGCAATATTTTTTGAAATCAGGTAGTTTTTAACTGCATTAGCACGATCTTGGCTTAAACTTAAGTTTTTCTCAGGATTCCCCGAGCTGTCTGTGTGACCAATAATTCGTACTTTTTTCCCACCGACGCGATTCAGTGCGACAACCATTTCATCTAAGATCTGTACCCCAGATGGCGCTAAAATCGCGCTTCCAGATTCAAATTCAATAATACGATTACGTAAAGCCGCATCAATAATGGCCTGTTCAGCCTGATTGACAGAAAGCTGTGCATTGAAACGAAAAGGTGCTGTGACCAAAGACTGAAACTTGGTGGTCGTTGGTTGGATATCATTTTGATTTGACATCTTTCCACTTAAATCGACTTGCGTTCCGCGTACAGAGAGTTTCCCCTGTTTTACTTTTTTTAAGTCGTCATTAATCATTTGGCTTACGCTATTACCCCAACCATTAGGTGCTGTAACCGCTCGAACCTGAATTTTATCAACCACATTTGCCTGACCATAGGTCAAATAGGCTTTATTTAATATTTCTTGCTTGGTTGCTTCATTCGGTACAGCACCTTCAATCACAATAGGCTCTGCCCAAAGCAAAGTCGAACAACCTAAAATGCATACACTCGCAATAAATTTGGGCAACATTGGTAAGATTCTTTGCATCATTATTCTTCTATAAAAGTCTGTCTAAAAAGTTTAATGCCATGAATAAGGCTGATCTGACGCTCACTCAAAGACTGTTCCAAAACGGCTAAGCCTGCATTTTGTTCAAGATAAGGATCAATCCAACTGGCATCGATCAGGGAAACCCAATGATCACTTTGCATATTTTGGGTAAAAACATCATTGAGTGCAGTAATATCAGCACCTTGAAAACCAAATAGTAAAACAGGTGAATCACTGTGTAGGATGCCAATGAGTAACTCAGCATCTTGGTTTTCGACAAAACGACTAATTAAATTGACCCAAAAAGCCGCAATTTCATAGCAGTAACTAATATTATTGATCGGTAAGATCAACACTTTATTCAACCGAGACGTGCCCTGATGAATAATCGGTTGTAGCAGCAAACCGAGACCAATCATGCTTTGCGCCAACTGATAAGGCGTAAAATTCAATAAACGTGCAAATGAATGCAACGTATGATGCTCATAAAAAGAAGAGGTTTCTTCTGTCCCGAACACTTGGATTTCGTTATTCAATTTGCCTAATTTATCGAGCAAAATATCGGGATCGCGAATAGAACGCATCACTCGGTTACGCTGATATAAGTCAATTAAGGTTTGTTTATAACGATATGGTGCATACAAAATATTATCGAAAGGATCATCGATTTCTAGCAGATGAGCGAGCACCATTGGAAATTGACGCTTTGAACTGTCTTCACTACTAATCAAATTGGCAACCAAAAAACGCTTATCTTTTGGACTGGCAATAAAGAAATCTAATGAAGGCAGTGAGTTATACGCTGCATTAAAATTGTCTGAACGCATAGCGAACTCAAGCGCCTCCGTGATCCACTGATCGATTAACTGAATCAGTGAATATTGTTCACGGCTCTTTAAGAAGTCACCACGAGCTGGACATTTCCCATAATACAGCGGTGTCGTTCTCACTTCATACATCGTCACACTCCTTGTTCTTTTGCACGAATGCCACCGCTCTCATTTTTAAATTCATCATCATGGTGTTGCTGTTCCTTGTACAACACTCATCGGTGAAGTCGCTGGAGCTACAGGCGCTTGTCCTGCAGGCATCGTTTGCGCTGCGACGACACGAACACCTTTATTCGTCACCACTTGATCAACAAGAGTCATACCTGAATAGCCTGAACCTGTAGTTGGGCCAGATGCGTTACCACTAATTAAACGGAAATTCACTTTAACAAACACTTTTGGATTTTGTTTGCTACGCCACACCATTTCAAATGAATTACCATTTTGTGTACGCTGAGCGCCTTCAACCAATCGGTTAATACCATATTCACCCGGCTCATCAAAAATCGTATGCGTTTGACCTTCCAAGTCAATTGCAGTAATACGTGCACCCGGAATTGCCCCTTTATTTGGCCAAACGAAGTTCACCCATTGCTGAACACCGTTTTCATACACCATACGCTGACCATCAATATCAATGGTATATGAAAGCAACTGTGTATTTTCTAATGGGAAGAACTGGAAGTTCGATTGATTGGTTGCCGCAGGTGCTGCTTGACTCAATTCCCCTGTAGCAACGCCATTACTTGGCGCAACATAGCGTTGGAAATTCGCTACGAATTGTGGATTTAAACCAATGCCCAAATCTTTCCATGTTTTCGTGGTTAAGGTATAGCCACGACGAATCACCAATGGATCTAAATATTCTTTTACAAAGCGAGCGATACTTCCGTTTTCACCAAAAATTTGGCTAATTTCATTACTGGTCGCTTGTAAAGTGGCATTGCTATTAAATGGATATTTAGGCGCAAGATTGGTTGTAAATGGTTGATACGCCTGCATTGCCCATAATTTATTTATTTCGTTTTGAGCAGGTATCAACAGAACTTCAAATGACTGGGTCACTGGCTGCATAAAGAGTTTTTGAATCAACTGCTGGTCTAATTCATTCAGACCCACAGACATTTTTTCATCCACAAATTTTTGCGTGCTATTAAAGACAGAGCTTTGATCATTGATGGTTTGTTTCACCAATGTCATGCTTGCAGGTCCCATATCACCGCCACTCTTCAAATCATTGAACTTACTACGTACTTGACTCAAAGACAGCATGTATTCATCTAAAATAGATTTGTTTTGCTGATCATCACGCTTACGAACTAGTTGATAGAACACATCAAACTCTTTTGCAATAACACCTTGACCGGCTTTAGAAGCAACTTGCTGTGCCTGCTGCGCATCATCACGGCTGAGGACTTTACGTTTAAACCACGCAATAAAACCTTTCTGAGGCGCAGCCAGTTCTGCTTGAACAATTGGATTATCCCAACTGGTTTCTTTCGCAATACGGTCCACCACTTTACGAATTGGCGAATTCTCAGGTTCACCTAAAATATCGATAAAACGTGACTGCTGAGCAACATCTGCACCTTTGCCATAATGCACAGCATTTAAAAATTTACGCCATTCAGCGATATATTCCTGCTTATAAAGTTCGGTTAACTGTTTACTGATCTGATCTGGACTACCACTAAACGTCAGGTCATCAGAGCGATTGGTATTGAGTACCCAATCTTGGGTATCTGTCGGATTATTCGCAGCTTGGTTAATCGCATCTTTTACATAATCATTCCATGCTTGGTAAGTAAAAATACCCGGCAAGGCATAACTACCTAACATGCTGTTTTGGCCTGTTTCACCTAAAATTTGCTTCACAGTTACTGCAGGGAAACGTACCGAACCACGCATTTTAATTTCATTATAAACGCGGTCACGTGCAGGAATACCCATAGTAACAGCCGTCAATAATTGACGTGTTTGATCAACTAATAAAGGATCAGATTCCATTTGCGGGAACGCAGGATCAGCAGCTAAAGTCATCGCATAAGATAAAACTTGTTCAGCTTTTTGAATCATTTCCCCACGTGGCATTTGACCGCGATTTGAATCTAACCATGAACGCCAGAAACGAGTAACTTGGTCACTCAAATGGCTCGATTCCATATATTTATGATTGCTCATCATCAAATAAGCCTTCAGTGCATTATATGCATCCTGAGGGTTAGTATCTGATGGTTCTAAATAGGGCTGATTTGATTTCACAGCTTGAGTGATTTGCACATTGACGTGATTTTCTTTCAACGTCGCTTCATTGGCTTTAACGCGTTGTAAGTACTGCGCCATATTTTGCTGAGATGGTGCCAATACAATTTGTTGAATACCACGTAAATACTCAACTTTAAGTTTTTCACGGATTTTATTCCCTTGGTATAAACCAAAGCTGTATTTTAATGGACGATCTTCATCAAAGTGATCGAGCTGCTGTAAATGCCCTTGTAATATCAGTAATGCATCCAATTGAGTTGAAAGTTCACTTCCGCTACGGCTTTCCATTTGCACAACTTTATCTAGGTCTGCCTGAACTTCCGCCACGAGTTGTTGGTTATTACGATACGACCAAACCCACAACCCAAGCACCACAGCAACCAATAACAATGCAGCAATAAATGCCATAAAGCGCTGACGTTTACGTGCAGGATTAATATGTTGTTTAACCAGATTTTTATCTTTTAAAATGACGGTTGAAAATAGTCCTTTTAAGAAATAACCATGATCTTGCGAAACAGAATTCGTAGGAATGCCAAACTCACTATCCGTACTTTTCACCAAATGAAAATCTTCAGCGATTTGCTCGGTCATTGGACTTTCAATCACACCTTCTTGTAACGCACTGGTGAAATAGAACCCACGGAATACCGGTTTAAACTGATAAGGGTTGTCTTGAAACAACGTACCAATAAAAGTTTTTAACACTGGCTTTAAACTTTTAAACTCAAGTGGAAATGTCATTACACTTGGAGAAATATTTTGCGAATGACGACGACTCAAGTGCGTAGTACTGACGCTCTTCAAACCATCGTATAAAATTGAATAATGCTTTTCGAACATCTCAACGGCATGCTCAGATGAGTCTGGATCATAAGGCAGTGTTGCACCCCAAACTTGATCAAATTCATCTTTATCATAACAATCAAAAAATTCTGTAAAGCCAGCAATCAAATCCATTTTTGAAAAAACGATATACACTGGCGCAAAAATTTCTAAACGTTCCGTCAAATCCTGTATACGTGCGCGTAAGTTTTTGGCTAATTTGATTGATTTTTCAGGACTTTGACTAACAAGCTCCGCCACAGAAACAATCACGATTAAACCGTTAATTGGTGCTTTAGAACGGTTTTTCTTGAGAATATTTAAGAAACCTAACCATTCTGAATGGTCTTCGGCATAAACTGAATATCGACCTGCGGTATCGAGTAACACACCATCTGTAGAGAAAAACCAATCACAGTTACGAGTACCACTTAGACCTGCCGACACCATTTTCTGATGGGTTTCTTCAAATGGAAATCTAAGGCCAGAATTATAAATCGCTGAACTTTTACCCGCTGCTGGGTTACCAATCACCATGTACCAAGGTAATTCATATAGCGCTGCATTTCCCTTTTTGTCGCCAAGTTTTGATTTACGGATAAGTTGAATCGATTCTTTCATTTGCTGATTGATCAGCGCAAGTTCTTCTTTATTCTTTTGTTTGCCGTATTCAGCTTCATTATCTTTGGCAATCGCCTCAGCCAGCTCTTCGCCTTGCTGTTTATGACGATAATGCTGCACTAATTCATAAATACCCCACAGAATTAATCCGAGAATATAAACAGCAACCACAATGTAAAAAGTCTTTTGTGGAATCGAATTATGCATAGCCACAATGGCCACAAAAAATGACAAAGCCACCATCGCTTTAGGATTGGTGACGTACTGCCAAACATAACCGAGGATCGTATAAAATAGTGTGTTCACAATGTTCTCAATTTCGTCTTAATTCTAATTAAACAGTTTCTTGTTCAAGTTCATCTTCTACTGAAAATGCTTGAATAAAAGCAAATGTCGATTCTTGGTCTGTGCTATAAATCATGGCAGTTAACTCTTCTGGCAAGTGCATACCCAACATGAATCCAAAAATTTTTGCCAATTGCTGGGTATTTCCAAGATTCTGTTTTGTATATAAAAAATGATAGGTTTCAATCGCGGTTTCATTAAATTTATGCTGTAATTTTTTCACCACTTTCATATCTGTTGCATCATCTAACATCAATAAAAAGGGTTGTTCTTGATCATACTGATCTAAATTATTCAGTGCTTTAAGCTCTAAATTACGTTTCAACTCAGGCTCATGTGCCACCACTTGTAGCACTTTATTTGGAGTTAAACCTCGAACTTGAACGTCTGAAGCAGCCAAACACCAACTCGATGCAAACTCTGCAGCAATGTATTTTTCTTGTAACCACATCTTTTCATCAATCCATTCTTGGTCGATTTCAGAGTCAGCATTCAGAATCAAACTGACTTCAAACTTTTGTTTTGAAATCATCTCTAAAATGCTTAACCATTCTGAATAAGCGACTTGAGTGCCGATAAAATGTGGCTCGATATGAATTTGTTCGTGAATGATCGAAAATCCGTCAGATAGATATTGCTGAATAATTTGAGCATAATCATCATTCCATTGATGAATCAAATTATCAGCAAGCAAAATATGAACATTTATACGATTTAGACGTGAAACTTGCTGTGCATTGTTCGCCAAATGTTCTGGATGTTCATCTTGCGTATAATCTGGATCCACCCAACCCGGATGCATACGGTACTGATATGCCAATTCACTATCATAAAAGAGTGCTGATTGCTTCAGATGCTCTGCAATTAAAAATAGACTTTCAACGTGTTGCTCTAGTTGTTGCTGAATAAGTGACTGGATTCGTTTTTCACGCATGGTGATGGCACTATATTCATCATCTGCTTCTTCATTAGTGAGTTCATCTAAATCTTTGATTCGAAATGAAAGAACAGGCAAACCGTATGCATTAAATAACTTATCATCGAGTTCAGGACTTTTGAATTGTTGAATATCTTGGATAATTTGTTCGTTTTCACCAAAACTATGCCAAGCCGCTGAAGAATAAACATTTAAACGAAATTGCTGTACATCAATAGGCTTCGGTTTTGCTTGTTCAATGGCCTCAAGTTGTTGTTGCTCAGCTTGTTCTTCTGCACGTTTTTCAGCTTCAAGTTTTTTTTCTTTTTGATGTTGAATGCCCTTGTAAAGCAAATAAGGCGACAAAATAATTGCACATAAAGCGACAGGAAGAAGTAGAAAATAGGTGATCAGATCAAAAGCTGTCGGGTCATAGCCTGTATCTCGCCAGTAAAAAATCACGAAAGCAGTACACAAAACAAAAAGCGTACTAAAGGTTCCAATTATTAATTTCAGCATTATTATAAATTCCCAATTAAGGCATAACAGGTTTCTGTATTATCGACCTGTTTATTCGGCTGTAAAAATGCTCCCTGAGCTAAACCAATTCCGCTCAAAGAATTTAAACACACCGGTTTTATTTCTTCTTTTTGTAAAATTAAGCGCACATCCACCATTAATGTTGGACTGCACCAAGTTTGAATCATTTGTTTTAATTTTAGGCTGCGTGCCTGATTCGGTAAAAATGTTAAATAATCTTCATGATTTAAAGGTCCAATCACGATTTCAATTTTTTCGTCAATCTGTTGAATCTTCTCACCACAAAAAGTATTCAGCCCCAATAAGCTCGGCTGAGATCCACCTAAACATGTTCTCTGATCTTCTTCAAATACAAAAGTTTCAGGGATAAATTCTCGAATATCAAATTTCTGCTTAAAGATACAATTCAGCATGGTTTTTAATGCATAAGCTGTATTGTTTTGCCCCTGCATTAAACCTGAGAATTCAGCAAAATAATCATCTAAATCTGGCTGATCATGCTGGCTACTGATATAACCATTTAATGCATGTAAAATATCAAGATAGTGATTATCCTGCTCGATTTCATAACGAATAGGTAAATGATAATTTAAACTGGCATCAACATAATGTGCTGTTAATTTATGATTAAACAGCCCTAAAAACTTTTGTGTTTCGTGTCGCTGATGTCGCCCGCTGAGCTTAATCTTATTGGTATAACTATAAGGTAATGCACCTTGAATACCCGTTAAACCCACCATTAAATTTGTCAGTTCAACTTTCTCATCGTTGAACTCTAAACTTTCAATTTCAGTGTTCGGGAAGTTCAAATTAAGTGAACTATTAAACTCAAAGTCATTGGCCCAATGGACTTGAGCTGCTCCATAAGGTGCATGTCTTAACAAACGAGTAGCTTGAACAAACTCGTAGGCTTTCGGTTCTTGGAAAAGTCCGTCAATTACAGAGCTTTCTTGCCACCAACGTTCTGCACGCATTGGTATAACTCCTGTTGACTATTTGCATCAAAAACCGAGACATCGACAAAGCTGTTCATATTGACTTTTAAATTAAAGATATGGGCTAGCAATTGACTAAATATATACAGGCTATGCCCTCTAAATATATCCGCATCGATATCGAGCTGTACTTTTAAACCTCTGACAAATAATGGAAACGGTTTACTATCTACAAGTTTCTGTGTGGTAGAAAACTGAATATTTTTTATGGAGTCGATAATAATTTGGTTTTCTTTCGATTTAGGTAAATTATACAATTCCAAAAGTTCTTTAATATGAGAGACCGCGTCGCCTTTCATTAAAGACATATTATTCAAAGATAAATGTGAAATGACCCGCCACTGTTCTTGTTTATTTTGCTCAAAATAATACGGTAACGACGGTCGTTTGAGCATCAGAGCACGACGGGCCAAATTACTATCATTCAGTGTTAATGCATTCTGATCTTTATTATAACTTTCGTAAGGTAACTCACGATTACTACATAGTAGTTCCGTACTAATAAAATCGGACTGAGTACTATGTGGGTCTAAAGCACGAGATATGATTGAATAGTTTAATTCCTGATGTTTATTCTTCATCTGCTGCGGATTTAAACTATAAAAAAACTGGACTTTATCCTGATGATAATGACTCATTGCAAAAAAAGGCAGTACCGGATAATACACTTCATCTTGGTTACTTTTTTCACGCACCATATTCATTTTTAAAATGCTATAGGCTTGAAAATATTCAGGATGGTGTGCATCTGTCACCAATGGATATTCCATTCGCTTATGATTAATCTTTTGCGGCTCTGCTTGTTTATTGAAAAGATTAACAATTGGTGTAGCAAACAATTTAAAATTTGCAGCATTTAATTCAGAATAATTTCGAATCGCTGCTTGATCATTTAAATTGAGTTTAAAGTGCATTTGAACATCAAATTCACTATGTTCTAAACTTAAAAACTTAATGAAATCTAGATTTAGATTTAAAAAATTGAATTTTTCAGGAACACAAAAATATTCCATCAATAAACGATATGCATGATGCGTATGTTGATCGATAGGTAGAACACTTTGAACTTCATCAAAGCCCATAATTTCAAATGGATTGGCAATATCAAAAATGTGCTGCCCCACACGAATCGAAAAACTTGTAGTGGATTTAAAAATGCTATCTAAAACCTGCAAAGGAAAATTAGAAATAGCGTCTAAAAAGATCGGCAAAGTTTCATTTTTGAGTAAAGCGTGCTTATTCGAAAAAATTTCAAATCCTAAGCTCAATGTGGCATTTTGATTTAAATGCATATGTGCCGATGGGTGAGTTTTAAAATGGAACTGTTTTAATTGAATCGGTAATAATGTGACTTCTTGTACCGTCTGATATTCACATTGAACACCACGCGTACTTTTGGCTTTTAGACTGGTCGCCTTTGGAATAACGTGTCGATCTGTTAATTGCTTAATTTTATTTATATCTTCGAAGCTCACCACAGAACATGCAGGAAATGGTTTTAAATATTGAGGAAACATCACCTCAAAAATTGATCGGGTAAAAACGTCATAACTATCTGCAAGTTTTTTATCAATCCGTGCAGAAATTAAAGAAAAGGCTTGAATTAAACGCTCAATATGCGGGTCATCTATTTGTTCTTGGTTTAAAGACAAACGTTGGGCGATTTTGGGATATTTACTGGCAAACTCACGGGACTGTTGTCCAAATTCCTGTAGTTGTTTTTCGTAATACGGTAACAGCTCTTCAATCACAGATAACCCACTTCATTAAGCTCTTGGAGAAATAACATATTGTTGTGTTGTTGGTTTTAATAAGGCATCAAAAATAACCGGTTCATATAAAGGATGAATATTTAAATATGCTTGAATACTTAAACATAGTGCCCCCATATTATGACCATCCATGAGCATTTCGACTCGAATCTGCTTTAAACGCGGTTCATGTGCAGTAATCGATTGTTCAATAGACTGGCAAATTTTGTCACGATCCGATGGATTTGCTGTCGATAAGCCCACAAAATCGATAATGCCAAACTGCAAAATAGACTTTTTTGCTAATGGAAAGTCATCAATCAGTTCATCTAACTTTGCCACCCGACTATTGAGGAGATCCTCTAAATCGGAAGCAACAGATTCACGAAGTTCTTGCAAAGACAGACCTTGAGTCTGCTGAGCATCTGCTGGTAATAAGCGGTCAAATAAAGTCGTTCTAAAACCATAAGGATAAAGCTGATCGAGATTCATATCTTCTTATAAATATTTAAAAAAATGAAAATAGAGGCTACCCAAGTAAGCCTCTATCTGAATCCATCTATTACGCTGCGTATGAAGCAGTGTTGTTAGATAATGACCACTTCTTAGTTACAGCACCTTTCGCAGTACCGTTAATATCTTGTTGGTTATATGTCCACTCTACTGCAGCATATTTCAAACCAAATGATTCGTGTGGAACACCTTCATCATTTACAGTTGGTGTCACGCTAGAAACCAACACATGTTTCAGTTTGATTTGAAGATATTTAATGCGTTTGTCGCCATTCGCACGGTAAAAATCAATTTGAACTTCATCAAATGTATAACCTGCTGAACATGCTTCCCAAAGTTTAGGGCTTGTCGCATCTAAATCTTTAACAAAAACCATGTCAGAATGTTCTACACGTTCTGCGGTGTGACCACCCACACTTGAAGAAGTTGCAGATTTAGGTTGACGGATGTTATGCGTCCAAGAGTTAACTTCTAACCAACTCTTGTGCTCTGCATCACGAGATTCGCCGTCTACTTTGTACTTACCACGAAATTGAATGTATATATCTTTCATTGTTCTGAATACCTATTTATTTAAAGTTATTATAGTGTTGACCCAAAATTAATTTGAGGACTGAGGTAACTCGGTCACAAGTCGTAATGAAACTGACAACTCATCCAACTGGAAATGTGGTCTTAAGAAAACCACAGATTTGTAGTGACCAGGCAAAGCTGGATTTTCTACAACTTTTACAGAAGCTTCACGCAATGGATACTGAGCTTTAGCTTCTTGAGATGCACCATCATCGAGTAATACATATTGCGATAACCATTCATTTAAGAAGGTCTCAACATTACCCGCTGATGCAAAACTACCCACTTTGTCACGCATCATTGCTTTTAAATAATGTGCAATACGTGAAACTGCCATGATGTATTGGATCTGGCTAGACAATGCAGAGTTGGCATTTGCTGTATCGCTATCATATTTTTTAGGTTTTTGCGTCGATTGCGCACCAAAAAATGCTGCATAATCCGTATTTTTGCAGTGTACCAACGGAATAAAACCAAGATCACTCAGTTCTTTTTCACGACGGTCAGTAATGGCAATTTCAGTTGGGCATTTAAAGACCACTTCGCCATCATTGGTTTTGAACGTATGGACAGGCAAGCCTTCAACTAAACCACCACCTTCTACACCACGAATCGCAGCACACCAACCATGCATATCAAAAGCATTGGTTAGACGTGTACCAAAGGCATAAGCCGCGTTCATCCATAAATATTCATTATGGTTTTCGCCGGAAACTTCTTCAACGAAGTTAAAGCCTTCAGTGGCAATACCTTCTTTTGGATCATATGGCAAACGACCCAATACACGTGGCATTGTCAATGCAACATATCGTGCATCATCACTTTCACGGAATGAACGCCATTGTACATATTCAGCGGTTTCAAAGATTTTAGAAACATCGCGTGGACGATCAATATCAGTAAAAGATTCTAGACCCAACATATTTGGGCTTGCAGCCGAAATGAACGGTGCGTGTGCAGCCGCCGCGACATGTGAAATTTGCTCAAGCAAATACATATCAGATGGTGTACGGTCAAACTCAAAGTCACCAATCAATGTTGCATAAGGCGCACCACCGAATGATCCATATTCTTCTTCATAGATTTTTTTGAACAACGTGCTTTGGTCAAAATCGGTCGCACCTTGGAAATCTTTAATCAATTCTTTTTTCGTCGTATTTAACATACGAATTTTTGTTAAAGAATTTGAAGGTGTTTCTTGGCAGAAATAATACAAACCACGCCATGTCGATTCAATTTTTTGAAATTCAGCATGGTGCATGATTTTACTTAACTGAGATGAAATCAACGCATCAATTTCAGCAATACGCTTATCAATTGATAAAGTCATATTGTCTGAAACGGTGATGGTACCTGCCATCACTTCTTTAGCAAGTTCACCAATCAAACTTTTTGCACGATCATGTTCTTGATCTGTACGCGCGATACGACTTTGTTCGACAATTGAATCTAAAAGTGAATATTCTTCGGTTGCTTCAACGTTTGCAGCAGTAGCAGTATTATAATTACTCATTTTCTGCCTCCACGCTCAACTTACGAATTTGATCAGTGTTATGTAACACTTCATCCAATAAATCTTCTAAGCGTTCATTATTTGAAATTTTATTACGCAAGTCAGACAGACGCTCGCGCGCAGCAACTAACTTTTGTAGTGGATCAACCTGTTGTACAACTTGCTCAGGAGTAAAATCGGCCATGCTCTTAAATGTAAGATCTACCGACATTTTTCCACCATCTTCAGTCAAGGTATTTTCAACTTGAAAATTAGCACGTGGCGCTAAAGACTCCATGACTTCATCAATATTATCTAAATCAACATTAATGAATTTCTTGTCTTTTAATTTGGTTTTCTCTACTTCAGATGCCGCTGAGAAATCACCTAACACCCCTACAACGAATGGTAATTCTTTAATTTCTTTACCGTCGCCAACTTCAACATCGTAAGTCAATTGAACACGAGGAGGACGAATTCGTTGAAGTTTTTTCTGTACACTTTCACGTTTTGCCATGAGTGCTTTTCCTTGTTATTTATTTTTTAATGTATCGAAAGGTGAACCACTGGCAGCAGGTTTTTTCGCTGTAGTCTGCGTTTTTGCTGTCGTGGTAGTTTTCTTTTTGCTTGCTGCTGTAGTCGTTTGTTTAGACTTGGTAGACGCTGTATTGGTTCGTTTTTTAGCTGGTGTTGTCTGTTTAGATTTCACATTGCTCGAAGATTCTGTACTTTTTTCACGAACATCTGCTGCAGCAGACGTAGATTTATCAATCGTCGGCTGAATATAACGAATATTATCCGACAACACTTTGGCAGGAGAATAGGTCTGTTCATCTAGAGTACGATTTTCATTACTCCGCATATGATTCAGCGCATTATAAGAAATAGCGATACCTGCTAAAAAAGTAACATCAGTAAGTTCAGGCGACTGATAGTTCTTTTCTCGCAGCAGATTGACCGCTTGCAATGCTTTTAAATTGTAACCATTAGCTTGATATTTTTTGGCAATATCTACAAAAATTTCATTTTTTAAGTTCTCATTTTTCTTATTTTTTTTGTCACATAACTGATTATAAAAACCAATAATCTCTGGATCTGTATCACCTACTGCCAGTGGATAATCCTTTAAACAGGATTTTTTCACAGATGCCGCTTTATCTTTTGCAAAAACGGTTTGTGTTAAACTGGCTGCTAAAATTATAGGTAATAAAACACTAAATTTATTCAAAATTGCCTCTGTATTTCTACGTGCTAAAACTTAATTTATGTGGAGAAATCACCACTTATTTTCCCGCGGGTTTTCTCTTCATTTATCAAAATTAAAAATATGCTGCAGATTTAACAAAAAATAAGCACATAGAGTCAATACAAAAATGTGCCAAATACTCCAAAGTTTGTTGACTATTTGTTTTTTTTTGTTTCATTTTATAAAAAAATCTTTTTCCTTTTTTTATTTAGTCTGTATTATATCGCCTAAAGCAAGACACTAATAATATATAATGTGTTGATTTTAAAGTTTTTATTTTTATAGCAAGAAAAAAGAGATCACAGTCAAACTTGTAAAATTTTGTACTGTGGATTCTAAATTTGATGAGTTATTTATGAATAATTTAAAAGTTTTAATTACTAAACTTTCACCTCACGCCCGCATTTCACTCGAAAAGTCAGCCAATACATGTATTTCACAGCAAAATTATGAAATCGAAATTGAACATTTTTTACTCGAATTATTAACCTATAACAATAAAAATGACCTTCAAATACTCTTAGAAAAATACAAAGTTTCTGCAGATGGTTTGGCAGATGACCTCAAAGAAAGTATTGCTCAACTTCCAAAAGGAAATACGCGCACTCCTATTTTTGCCCAATCCATTGTGCGCTTACTTGAACAAGCTTGGTTATTAGCATCTGCTGAACAAGATCCACAAATTCGTAGTGGTCATTTACTTGTTGCGCTCCTTACCGCGCCAGATTTATACCAAATTGCAGTAAGAGCTTCTTCTCTTTTCGATTTATTACCTATCGATACGATTAAACATAAATTTTTAGATCTTTGCCTAAAGAGCATTGAAAATGAAGATTTAGCAACTGCATCACCAGATGAAAAATCAGCAGCACAAACGAATGCAACTACGCCAGTTAAAACACCAGCTCTAGACCAATACACCATTAATCTTACTGAAAAAGCTAAAAATGGTGGCATTGACCCTGTGATTGGTCGTGAGTTTGAAATCCGCTTAATGCTCGATATTTTGATGCGTCGTCGTCAAAACAATCCGATTTTAACGGGTGAGCCTGGTGTTGGTAAAACGGCCGTTGTTGAAGGTCTTGCATTAAAAATTGCAACCAACCAAGTTCCAGATGCTTTAAAAAATGTCAGCATTCATACTTTAGATATGGGCTTACTACAAGCGGGTGCCAGTGTTAAAGGTGAATTCGAAAATCGCTTAAAACAAGTCATTCATGAAGTTCAAGCCTCTGCACATCCAATCATTTTATTTATTGATGAAGCACACACGTTGATTGGTGCGGGTGGTCAAGCAGGTCAAAATGATGCAGCAAACCTGTTAAAACCGGCGCTTGCACGTGGTGAGTTAAGAACCATTGCCGCAACTACATGGGCTGAATATAAGCAGTATTTTGAAAAAGATGCCGCATTAAGCCGACGCTTCCAAGTAATTCAGGTTGAAGAACCGACTGAAGAAGTCGCAATCGATATGCTGCGTGCCATGATTCCAGTGATGGCAAAACATTTCAATTTACAAATTGACGATGAAGCTATCGTTACTGCAGTCCATGCTTCGCACCGTTATATCACTGGCCGTCAATTGCCTGATAAAGCGATTAGTGTCTTAGATACAGCTTCTGCGCGTGTTGCGTTAACGCAAAATGCACAACCTGTAAAATTGGATCAACTTCAAGCTCAATTACATAATTTGAAGCTTGAATTGGCGATTCTTGAAAATGAACATAAGAATATTCCGATTCACCACGAACGCATTGAAAGTGTAAAAACACAAATATCCGCGCTTGAACAAGAGATTCAGTCAACAGAAACGCAATGGAAAAAAGAACTCGAAATCATTCAACAGATTAAAACGCTTGAACAAGAGTCCGAGCAAAAACCAGAAAATATTGAAACTTTAAGCAATATTCGTAACCAACTGGCAACTTTACAAGGTCAAACGCCGCTGGTTTTTGAACGTGTAAATGCTCAAATTATTAATGAAATCATTTCAGACTGGACCGGCATCCCTGTTGGTAAAATGGTGAATGATGAAATTCAGCAAATTTTGAAGCTTGAAGCACAGTTAGAACAACGTGTGATGGGTCAAGATTATGCACTGCATCAACTGGTACAAGGCATTAAAACCTCCAAGGCAAAATTGGAAGATCCAAATAAACCTCAAGGCGTTTTCATGCTGGTTGGCCCAAGTGGTGTGGGTAAAACCGAAACTGCACTTGCGTTAGCAAACGAGTTATATGGTGGTGAGTCTCATTTAATCACCATTAACATGTCTGAGTATCAAGAAGCACATACCGTCTCGTCTTTAAAAGGTGCTCCTCCAGGTTATGTCGGTTATGGCCAAGGTGGCGTACTGACAGAAGCAGTTCGCCGAAATCCATATAGTGTGGTTTTGCTCGATGAGATTGAAAAAGCACACAGCGATGTTCAAGAGCTATTCTACCAAGTATTCGATAAAGGTACTTTGGAAGATGGTGAAGGTCGTGTCATTGACTTTAAAAATACCACGATCTTATTGACTTCAAATGCAGGTTCAAGTGCCATTATGCAGGCTTGTTTAAATCAGCCAGTAGAAGAATGGCCGTCAGCAGAAGAACTTCTAGATGTATTAAAACCAGCTTTATATAAACAATTTAAGCCGGCATTTTTAGGTCGTATGCGTATCGTGCCGTATTTCCCATTGCACGATGATCTGCTCGTACGCATTATTCAGCATAAATTAAGCAAAATCACCGCGCGTATTGAAAAACAATATGGTACGCAAACACGCTATACCGATGATTTAGTCGAATTATTATTAAGTCGCTGTACTGAGGTCGATAGTGGTGCGCGTAATGTCGACAACATTTTAAATGCGACGGTCTTACCTGCTTTAGCCACTGAATTGTTGATGGCGATGAGTGAACAAAAGATTCCATCAGTCATTGAAATCGATGTCAAAGACGATGAAATTATTTATGTTTTAGATCCTAAAAGTAAACCTGCGAAAAAACGCAGCAGCAAAAAGACTAAAACCTTAGAAGCATAAGTTAGGAACGATGTAGAATATGAGTTTAGAGCTCGACGCTTTATTGCAACCGATTACGGATGATTTACCTTGCGGTAGTGATTTTTCATTTTCAAATGATTTTCATGCAATTAAAAAAGCTAAAACACAAGATGACCCGCTCTTGGATCAAGGCGACTGGATTGCAGAACCAAAACAGGCAGATTGGGGCTTTGTGCACCAAAAATCGTCAGATCTACTTCGCGAACATACAAAAGATATTCGCCTATATGGTTGGTTGCTTGAAGCGTGGACTCACATTCATGGTTTCGAAGGGATTGCCAAAGGGATTGAACTTACACAAAAAAGTTTGCAAGACTTTTGGCTACAACTTCATCCTGAAATTGAAGATGATGACCTTGATCAACGTCTAGGGCTATTACAAGGGATAATTAATCAAATCCCAACATTAATTAAATCAGTTTCAATCGTTCATGGCGCGGCAGCTTATTCCCTATCCGACTATGATCGACTACTTCATGTTCAAAACCAAAGACGTAAATCCAACAATGAAGATGATGATCAAGAAGAGTCTTTTAATGGTATGGAACAGTTTGAACATGCCTTGTTCAATACGTCAAAATCAATTCAATACCAGTATTACCAACAGTTTTTAGATATTTTAAACCATTGGGAAAACTTAAAAACGACTCTTGATGATTTGATGGGTTTAGATGCGCCAAGCTTTGCTGGCATTGACTCTCAAATCGAAATGATTCACTTGAGCTTAAAAAAAATCTATAAAGCAGATGCTTTTATCAATTCATCGAGCGCTGAACAGGTTCAATCAAATTCTCCAATTGAAAGCCAGACACTTTCCACTGTAACTTCCGTGCAGAATGATATGCAAATAATACAACAACAGCATACACAGCAGTTTAAACCTCAAGTGCAAAATCATCTTGAAAACCGTGAACAAGCCATGAAAGTCTTGCAAGATATTGCTGACTATTTTCAAGTGAATGAGCCGCATAGCCCTGTCAGTTATATGCTGCAAAAAACCATTAAATGGTCACAAATGCCTCTACATGAATGGTTAACTCATGTGATTAAGGATGAAAACCCTCTTGAAGCTGTACAAGAAATGTTAGGTGTTCAGCAACAAAGTAATGAATCGAATAGCGACTGGTAAAAACAATGTTTAAAGCAGAAAAAATTTTATGGGGTGAAGGATTATTTTTACGCCCGCAACACTTTCAATTACAAGATGCTTATCATGAACAGCGTTTAAACCATACGGTTCGCGCAACAATACCGTTCGCTTATGGTATTCAAAGTTTAATTTTTGATGAATCGCAACTCAGTACCAACACGTTAGCTTTGAATAAAGTCGAAATGATTTGGCAAGATGGTGAGATTTATCAAGCACCTGCACAAGACTTATTACCTGAGCCTGTACTACTTGATTCATTAAATTTACGCGGTGAAATGCAAATTTATTTAGCATTACCGATTGTTCAACCGAATAAACGAAACGTCAATTTTGAAGAAAATACCCAATCGAGTCGCTATCATTCACATTTGACTGAAACTCATGATTTGTTTACAGATGCGACGGCTGCTGAAATCACTTTATTACGCCGCCGTGCAGAGTTTAAAATCTTTGAATTAGGCCAAGAACCACAGCACAATCTTGATGGTTTTCTTTACATGCCTATAGGCCGAATTAAGCGCCAAAGTTCAGGTAATTTTGTTTTAGATTATCAATTTATCCCACCAATATTACATATTAGTTCGTGTGATTCACTGATTACTGGGCTTAAACGAACGCTCAATATTATCAAAGCTAAAATTAAAACTATTCAATCGAATAATCGTGAAAACGAACAAAAGTTAATTGAATTCCGTTCTGGTGATATCGTTTCATTTTGGTTGGTTAATGCGCTGAATACTGCACATGCGACCTTAAATCATTTATTGCAATATCCACTGATTCATCCTGAACGTTTGTATTTTGAATTATTGCGTCTGACAGGTTCTTTACTCACCTTCTCTACAGCTTATGAAGTAGATCAACTCCCACAGTATCAACATCATAATTTGCAAGAAAGTTTTGCTCAATTAGATGTGATTTTACGTGAGTTGCTCGATACGATTATTTCAAATCGATATATCAGTATTAACTTGAAAGAAACCCGTCAATCCTACTGGGTGGGCAGTCTTGAAAGTGACAAAATTACTCGCGATTCGCGCCTGTATTTAGCTGTTTCAAGTAGTGTGATGCCTACACATGACATTATTTCTTATGTACCACTGCGCTTTAAAGTCGGTAATACCGTTGATGTTGAACAGCGTGTCATGGCAGCATTACCTGCTGTTCCATTGCAACATATGATGCAAGTGCCAACAGCAATTCCAGTTCGTTCAGGTGTGAGTTATTTTGAAATTGAGCCAAATAATGATTTGTATCAGCGTATGCTTGATTCTGAATCGATCTGCGTTTACATACCAGCTGGCTTCCAAGATATCTCGATTGAACTTATTGCAGTGATGAATGGTTAAGGAGCAATCATGAATATTTCAAATAATGCCCCTTCACTTTTTGACGACGGTCAAATTGGATTAGGCTCTTCAAAACCAAGTGCTGAACCGAAAATCAACAGTTCAACCAATTTAGTTGATCTACTGCATGATGGTTTTTACATCGTATTCTTACTCAAAAATCAATATGTTCCATCCAGCCCTGAAAGTTTCAGGACAAAAATTATGGATCTATTAAACCGATTTGAAAGCCAAGCCCGTAAGCTTCAATTCAGCAATGAAGATATCACGGACGCAAAATATGCCTATTGCGCTTTATTAGATGAAACCATTGTCACCCAACAAGATGCACGTTTTTTTGATTTACAAAACAATTGGATGATGAATCCACTGCAATTAAGTCTTTTTGGTTCACAGCTAGCAGGTTATCGTTTTTTTGAAAATTTAGAGCAAATTCGTTCTAAGAATAAAGATCGCTTAGCAGCACTTGAAGTTTATCATTACTGCATGCTCCTTGGTTTTCATGGTAAATACCGACTTGAATCGATTGAAATGCTCAATTCACTCGTTGCACGTGTCGGTGATGAAATTGATTATATGAAAGGTAAAAAGGCGTTTTCGCCTTTCGCGGCACTGCCGGATCAAATTAAAAACATTATTCACCGTGAATTACCATTTTTTTGGATCATTATCTTTTGGGCATTGTTTGCTGTATTAGCATTTGGTGGACTGAAATATATGTTATCCAGTCAAAATAATCAGGCGTTATCACAATATCAAAATGTCATAACTGCACCATCGGAACAGGCTTATATCACCATTCATTTACCATAAGACTTAGACACCATGGCAAACGAAAAATCGAATAACGTTAGAATTTTACAGTCGACTCAAAAGAATAATTTACCGCCTTTAGCTCATGCTGCGATTGGCTTTCTTGTTGGTGCAGCGGTCATTATTGTTGCTGGCCTGGGATATTTTTATCTAAGTTCTGACGATCAGCCTGCAAATACAGAAATGACTACTTCTGCCCCAACTGAAGATAAAGCTGAAACTGAAGCAACCACTGCACCCCGTCAAAGTGAAAATGAGCAATCTTCAGCTGAAAAAGCACTGCAAAGCGTTCATGCTATGGACGAAAAAGATCAGGATAATGGTTTATATTCGAATGATTTAGCTACGGCTTTCAATCATGGCAATACGGCTAAAGTGACTCAGCCTGTTCAAGCTGTAGCGAATAACCGTTCGCCTTTTGAAATTACCCAACCGCAGCGCCCTGTTGTAGCTGCTACAACAACCGTTAAACAACATATTCCAACTACATTAGTAAAACCAAAAGCTGCGCCAACAACAGCTAAGGTGACCAAACCTACAGAGCCTTCTACGAAAGCAGCAAAAGAAGAAGAATACTTTGAAGAACCGATGGGTGGAACGCAAATTTCTGAAACCAAACGTCCGAAAGTGGTTGCTGCAACAAACACTGCTAATGCGACTGTGAGCGCTACAGTTTCCCCATGATCATCTTTTTGGTTAGTTGTTTCTTTGTCTTAGCACTGGTGACAGTGCTTTGTTTTTCTTATGAACTCAGAGTTAAAGTTCAGGATTTTTTCTTTCAAATCATTCCACAAAGTAAAAAAAGAATTCAGCACGCCAAAAATTTTGCTTATGAACTGAACTATGCAGCAGCACCACAACAAATTCAATCACACTGGCATTTACAACAATGGTGGATTTTATTTGCAGGCTTCTTACTGTTTGCCAGTATTTTATTATTTGCTTTTACTCGCCCGATTACTGCAAGTAAAGTGGAAGCTGATTATTTGCGTAAAGTCGACCCACAAATTTACGCCATGCTTGATGGACAGGTTTTAGATGCGCCTCCTGAGGTTGAAGAATATCTTGTTCAAGAAGCGATCGCTGAAGAAGCAGCAATGATTGAGCAGCCATCTGTTATGGCCTCAAGTTTCAATCCAGAAGTTCAAGATATACATACGCATTCATATTCTACAGATGTGCCTTCAGCAGATCGTAAATGGCATAAAATGAACCCTCGTTATAAGCAGCGCTTATTAATGGTATTTAAAATTATGCGTGAACAGCATGGTTATGAAATGGTTTTGCTTGAAGGTTATCGTAGTCCTGAACGTCAAAATAATTTAGCCACCAATAAAAATACCACTCGTGCCCGTGGTTTCCAAAGTTATCATCAGTTTGGTTTAGCAGCTGATGTCGCCTTTAAACGCAATGGCAAAGTGGTCATTACTGAACGAGACCCTTGGGCTATGCGTGGTTATCAACTTTATGGTCAAGCCGCTGAGTCTGTTGGTTTAACATGGGGCGGACGCTGGAAATCTATTCAAGATTATGGTCATACAGAATATCGTATGCCAGGCCTGAAAAAAACTGCAGAGATGGCCGCACAACTGACCTCAGAAGGTCAGCTTCAAGCCAATAACATTTCGATTGAGTAATATTTCGATGTTTTGCCTTCAAAATATAATTGAAGGCACACCGTATTAATTTAAATAATTTTGTATTTTCTCTATAACTTCAGTTGTTTTTTCTGCATGTAACCAATGGCCTGCACCTTCTATTTCTACAATTTTCGCATGTGGAAATTGATGTTCAATCGCATTGGTATGTTCCGCTTTTGAAATATAAGGTGACTCTCCACCTTTGATGAATAATACAGGCTGTTGCCAAGTATTTCCGATACTTTCCCAACCAATAATCTGGTCATACTGTTTATACAGCGCATCTACATTAAACAACCATTGTGCTTTGCTAAAAGACTTGAGTAGAAACTGTATCACCATATCTGAATGAATATACTCACGCATAATTTCAACCGCTTGCTGTCTAGATTGAATTTGTGCATTTTGTACAGCAATCAAAGCTTTAAATATTTCATCATGATGACGTTCCTGATATGCAAAGGGCGCGATATCCAATACAACAAGTTGCTCTACCCGCTCTGAGATTAAAGCCAATTGCATTGCGACCTTTCCTCCCATGGAATGGCCAATCACTGAAAACTTATCGATGCCAATCGCATCTAATGTTTCGAGTACATCGTTTGCCATCTCACGATAATTCATTTCTGTACTTTGAGGTGATTTACCATGGTTTCGTAAATCAAGCTGAATGACAGAATGTGAATTTTGAAAAGCTCTGGCAAGCATCCCTAAGTTACTGAGGCTTCCAAATAAACCGTGAATAAAGACTAGCGGGTGCGTTTCGCTTTCTAATTTTTGATGATATTCGTAATTTAGGATCATTTTTGAATACTTTGCTATGTTGATATAATGATGCCTAGTTGAATGAGTGAAATCAAATGACAGTTAAAACTTATTAATCTTACTTAGGCTATTTTTAGGTGTCAATTAATTAACTTGCTTAGGCTATTTTATTAAGTGAAATAGCCAACCGCATTCAACCTAAAGGTTCTTTGTCTTTAATTTGCAGATTTAAAGTGATTAAAAGGAATTTTTAAATAGCGAATACCATTCCCTTCTGGTTTTGGAAATTTACCTGCATCCATATTGATTTGTATTGCAGGTAAAATCAGTTTTGGCATAGCCAAATTTGCGTCACGCTGAGTTCGCATTGTGACAAAATCTTCTTTTTTCGTACCAACGTGGATATGAATATTCTGTTGTTTTTGTGCATGCACACTGCTTTCGCAGCAGTATTTTGACCGGTTTTCTGGTAAATAGTCATGACATAAAAACACGCGCATTTCGTGTGCTAACTGATAAATCTTTTGTACAGAGTCGAATAATTCTGCCGCACTACCCTTGGGAAAATCATAGCGTGCTGTGCCATAATCAAGCATAAATAAGGTATCACCGACAAACACAGCATCACCAACAACAACATAGCTCAGACAAGCAGGTGTATGTCCAGGCGTTGGAATGTTATAGGCATTTAACTCACCGATTTTAAATGCCTCATGATCTGCAAATAAATAATCAAAAGACTGATGTGAATTAAAATATTTCACATCAAAATTATAAATGGCGCTGAATGTTTCTTGCACAATCTTGATGTTATGGCTCATCGCAATTTTACCACCAAGAACTTGTTTTAAATATTGAGAAGCGGTTAAGTGATCTGCGTGCACATGCGTTTCTAAAATCTATTATATACTTAGGCTATTTTATTGAAGTAACCAACTGCCGCCAGTCTAAATATTCATTCTGACATGCCTTTCCTGATTGAAAAATTCAACGTTTCAAGAGTGTTTGATTAATTTATTTAGAAATAATTTATAAACTTGAAAAATCACGAAATATATCCTCGGAGATTTTTCAATATAGGCTGTTTATTATGAAGTTAATTGAAATAATAGATAATTTATAGATCAATACTGATATCGCTGAGTGCATCGCTCACCCACATTAAAGCATCTGAACCCAATTCTATAATATTCGAACCAATTTCAGCTAAGTCAGTCAAATCTAGAGAAGATAAAGGATCAGATGATGTACTATTTTTTTGCTGTTCTTGTTCAGCTTGCTGCTCAATGGCTTGATCAAGATTAGTTTGATCTAATGGAGATGAGTTTGAATGTTGTTGTAATTCATAGTCGTTATTTTGCATAGGTTCATCCTGTTATTTTGTTTTATATGATATTCAGTTGACATTAATTTGGCTCAAACTCTTTAAGCACCTTATCTACAAACCACCACGGTAAACGCTGAATACCTGAATTCATCTTTAAAATTTCAGCCTGTTCAATTTCCGCAATGAAAGAAGCATGCTGTCCATCGGCAGAGTTATCAAATAAATAACTTCGATCCGTTGCTTCTACCGCCTGCATTAACAGATCCATACTTCGATAATAACGTTCGCGAATTTTTTGTTCTGGCACTCCGTGTCCACCCGTTTTCACTCGGTACTGAACACGTGAAATATTGATAACAGGATCAATAGTGGAAACATAATACAGATAGGTTTTAAAGCCTTTTCTTTTTGCTTCGCGTAGAAATTCCACCTTGGAAATATGGGACATCACTGTTTCAAAAGTAAAACTAATTTTTAGTTCTAAAAACTGCAAACGAATGTAATCGATAATTCTTGCACAAAGATATGAGTCAATCTGGTCTGGACGAAACTCAATTTTCCACTGATCTAATATCTGAGGTTTACGTGCTAATAGAGGAATAAATTCTCCATTCGCGGGACGTTTTTTCGTATATAGAAAGTCAATTAATGCTTCGGATTTTAAAGCGGAATGGTAATCCAACAAATTGAGCCGGTGTGAATGTTTCAGTTGAGTTTCGAGTTCATCCGCATTTAAATATGCCCCAATATGATGGGGCAATAAATATTCTTTAACTGTGCTTTTACCTGAACCATTTGGACCCGCGAACATTCTAATGCGAGGTTGTGGAGGCATGTATTAAACAATTTCCTCTGTTTTCTTTTTACGTTTTAAGATTTTTGGTAGATCATCCACTTGTACAAAATCGGCTGATACATCTTTTATTTGTACTTCTTGACCATTTTGCAGACGTTGAACCAGTTGTAGACCTTTTACATAAACCACAGTGGATGACGCACTTGCTTGTTCAAAAGCATGGCGAAATGCATGGATAGCAAGGCTCGGGATCATATCGTCCTCATATTGGCTTGCTTTCATTACTGAAGTATAAGCTGTCATGTAACAACTCCTCAAACATCAAAAATAATGTGTTCAATCATCTTATCATACTCGCAATATTTGTCTATTTATCCATCAGTCATCCTGAGAAGACATTGATAAAAATTCAAAATGCTTAAATCATTTGATTGTATTGCTCGAAAAGAATGTCGTATATGAGTCAATGTATGGGGATGCCACATCATGAAAAATTTAAATTTTATCCAAATTCGATTTATAATCTGATTAAGCATTTAATTTTTCACAAAAAAAATAGCCACTTATTCAGTGGCTAAAAGAGAACGACATCAACAAGTTGATGTATTAGGACTGACCTATGCAACAGGACCAGGGATGTTTGTTGCATATAAATCGTTCTAACTTGATCATAATAATGTGATGGACTTATCATTTTAAGCATATTTCATATCATTTCCTGACAATCTGCATTTTCAATTTCTAATATTATTAGAAACTGCACTTATAGTGAATAATGCTGTAATAATTTTAAAATATTAGATTATTTAGAATTTTGAAAAATAGAACAAAATGAAAGAAAGTGAGGCTAGAGTTTTAAAAATAGTAGAAAAAATTTACGTTTCAATTTATTTTGTAGGACTCGAACAAAATGCACTTTCGTTTAAGCCAGATGACTGCATACTCTGTTGCTGTTGTAGTAAATAATGTTGTGAAGCCACTCGCATTAGATTGGCCATTTCAAGGGCTGAGTTTTGCTGAGAAATTTCTAAAATCTGTCGATATACATTCAATCTTAAACAAAAAGCTTGATTTTGCTGCTGACCCGTTGCTGTAGATGCAGGATCATCCAAAATAGCTTTGGTTGAATTAATTTGCTCAGTATATGCTTTTATCTGAGCATTATATTCAGCTTGAGTCAGTTGTGGAGTAACCGCTTCATTCACATTTGCATATAATAAAGAAGCAGTAAACACAGAGAAAATAAAGACATGAAGTTTATACATCAATGGAGGATGCATAAATTAAGCCTCATCACCTTCTTTCCAAACATCTTCATAATCATCAGCATCTATCATAAAACGATAGCCTACATCCAAAGCTAAATACGGTAGCACTTCAGGCACAACATCTTGCAGTTTACGCACAGTCATTGTTTCAAAGTTATCTGCGCCTTCAAGCTCACCACCATAAATATACCAACTGACATTTTCATCACCTTCTGCAGGCTTACGAATACCAACAATTGGATCTTTATTTAAGGTATGAACAGCCACAGCAATTACATCATCGCCTTGCACTTCTACATATGCAGAACCCACTTCTTCACATAAAAGTTTTTGTTCTGCAATCAATTCTGCCAAAGGTGATGAATTTTGCGTATGTTTTGCCATGTTTGTTCTCAGGCCATATAGGTTTCGGGCATTCTACCGTGAATTACACGTATATAGATAAATTTTTTCCGTGTGAAAGTATTCAAGCCTTATTTATCGATTCATTTATAGTAAAAGACTCGCGGTAGATTCCACCTAAAGGTATAAACTAAAAGAAAGGAAACTTAATTCAAGACATATACCGTTCAAACACAGTAATAGACGAATAAAAAATAGAATCAGCATGCAAACAGCAAGCTTCTTTACCACCACAGATTTAACTTTTGCCAATACCTGTACAAATTTGGACAAATACCCGATTTTCCAAACTTACATGATTTATGAAAGAAATCGTCAATGCCTTGCACGCTTCATACATTCAAAACACTGACTAGAAAATACACAGGATGGTTAATACGCTTATATAGAGGACTATAAAATTTCATCTAGCTACACAATAGATGCTCAGCTTATCTAAAGCTACCTACTTCCAAGGAAATGCTCCCACAGAATATTTAATTCGCTAAGGCAAACAAAATATCTAGCTTGAGCCCTATCATCTATGAAAAAAATTTCATTGGCCTAGAAATATGCTTTATAAACCATAGAAAAAGTAACTATCTTTTAATTTTTATATACTTAGCACACAAACCTGATTTATTCTTTCAAATAACTCGATTGAAAACTGAGAACAATTTAGATTCCTTTACGCGTAAAATAAGTTAAACCTTAGAATTTTTTAAGTCGCTGTATAAATACCATCTTTACGACTATGCATGCGTAGGCTGTTCAATTGACGATCTATAAGATGGATACACAAATCAGCACACCTTTTAGATCATTCGCACTGGTTATTGCTAAACGTACGCACCACGATAAAGCAAGTTTACACAAAAAATATCAAAAGTTTTAGCCAATTGGGTTTAAAATGATGTCCTACAATATAATGATAAAAATGTAATCTTTTAACATTGCCAATTCTCTGCAAAGTTCGCATTATATAGCCCATTCTCGGCACATGCTTTTCACGTCAATTCAAAGAAATTATAAAAAAAATGTGGAATTTTATGCCATAATGAGCAAACTTTGCAGGTATCTTGCAAAGTAAATTTGCAACTTTTTATTGGAGCAGGCTGAATGAGCTCGACCATTTTGGTCATTCATGGACCGAATCTCAACTTACTGGGAAAACGTGAACCCGAAGTTTATGGCTATCTGACACTTGAAGATATCAACCAAAAACTGATTTCACAGGCTCAAAACGCTTCCATTTCTCTCGACACTTTCCAAAGTAATTGGGAAGGCGCTGTCGTCGACCGAATTCATCAAGCGCAACAAGAAGGCGTTCAATTCATCATTATTAACCCAGCAGCCCTAACACATACTTCGGTTGCTGTGCGTGATGCCCTTCTTGGTGTAGCCATTCCGTTTATCGAAGTACATCTATCAAATGTCCACGCTCGCGAAGCATTTAGACATCACTCCTATCTATCTGATAAAGCCGTTGGCGTTATTTGTGGTTTAGGTGCAAAAGGTTATGCCGCAGCACTAGACTTCGCCATCGAAAAAATTCAACCAACTTCTCAATCTTAATTAGGAATACTGTTCATGGATATCCGTAAAATCAAGAAACTCATCGATTTGATGATTGAATCTGACTTACAGGCGATTGAAGTTAAAGAAGGCGATCAATCGATTGCTCTAACTCGTCGCAATCCAGTAGTTGCTGCCGCTGCGCCTGCTATGGCTGCGCCTGCCGCTGCGCCTGCTGCACCTCGTTCACCACGTGGTGCTGTTGAGCCGTCTCCTATGGTTGGTGTATTTTATGCTGCGCCAAATCCAGGTGAAGCACCATTTGTGAAAGTTGGTCAAACTGTATCTGCTGGTGAAACACTCGGTATCATCGAAGCAATGAAAATCATGAACCCAATTGAAGCAACTCAAAGCGGTGTAATTGAAGAAATTTTGGTTAAAAATGGCGAAGTGATCCAATTCGGTCAACCATTATTCCGCTATCGCGCTTAAGACCACGGGGAATCACAATGTTGCAAAAAGTTTTAATTGCAAACCGTGGTGAGATTGCGCTCCGCATCACCCGCGCTTGCAAAACTTTAGGAATTAAAACCGTAGGGATTTATTCCGATGCCGACAAAGACCTAATGCACTTACGCTTCTGTGACGAAGCAGTGTGTATTGGACCAGGTGCCAGCAGCGAAAGTTATCTCAATATCCCTGCCATTATTACAGCGGCTGAAATCACCGGTGCAGATGCCATCCATCCAGGTTATGGTTTCTTATCTGAAAACGCTGAGTTTGCTGAAATTGTAGAAAACTCAGGTTTTATCTTTATCGGTCCGCGTCCTGAACACATTCGCTTAATGGGGAACAAAGTTTCTGCCATTATTGCGATGAAAAAAGCCGGCGTACCGACTGTTCCGGGTTGTGACCATGCTGTAACGATTCACAATGCATTGGCAGAAGCCAAAGAAATTGGCTTCCCATTGATCGTAAAAGCTGCTTCTGGTGGTGGTGGTCGTGGTATGCGTATCGTTGAACGTGTGGACACACTACTCGAATCTGTACAAGCTGCTCAGCGTGATGCGGAAATGTGGTTTGGTGACGATACCGTTTATATGGAACGTTTCCTTCAAAAGCCACGCCATGTCGAAGTGCAAGTTCTTGCAGATGGTAATGGCCATGCAATTCACCTTTATGATCGTGACTGTTCATTGCAACGTCGCCATCAAAAAGTGCTTGAAGAAGCGCCTGCACCGGGTTTACCTGAAGAAGCACGTGCGCATATTCTTGAAGCATGTGTAAATGCTTGTAAATTAATGCAATACCGTGGTGCTGGTACATTTGAGTTCTTATTTGAAGAAGGTGAATTCTTCTTTATTGAAATGAATACTCGTGTACAAGTAGAACATCCTGTTACTGAGCAAGTAACTGGTGTGGATATTATCGAGCAACAATTACGCATTGCTGCTGGCTTAGGTTTGGATCTTCAACAAGAAGATATTCAACTTAAAGGTCATGCGATTGAATGTCGTATTAATGCAGAAGATCCATCTACATTTATGCCTTCACCGGGCAAAATCGATCATTTCTATGCACCGGGCGGCGCAGGTATCCGACTAGATTCTCATATCTATCAAGGATATAGTATCCCGCCATACTATGATTCAATGATTGCAAAACTCATTGCGCATGGTAAAGATCGTGAAACCTCTATTGCGCGCATGAAACAAGCTCTAGAAGAGATTATCTTAACTGGCGTGAAAACCAATATTCCGCTTCATAAAGATTTGATTCTTCAAGATAAAAATTTCTGCGAACAAGCTATGGATATTCACTATCTTGAAAAGCATTTATTGAAGAAAGTCGAAGGACATGAAGATAAATAAATCTTCAGCGTCAAAAAAACCACTCAAATGAGTGGTTTTTTATTTTCATAAGAAAGATCTATAGTCATGCTTAAGGCAAAACTCGACGCAATGTCGCAAAACACTGCTGAGCCTGATCATTGGCACAGAAATTAATAACCGATGGACTTTTCCACTTTACAAAGTACTGTGAAATTTCGCCGGTTTGATCTTGAATATTGCCCGAACAATCCATCTGATTATTGTCATATTTCACTTGTAAAATCAGTGCTGGAATTTGCACATTCGGATCTTGCGCAGGTTGATAGTCATATACCCCAGATGACCACTCTTCACCACTTTTGATCACTACATCATTATTGCTCTTAAAATTATAATATTCGACGCACTTTTTGTTGGTCGGAATTTCCATACCCCATAAGCCGACCAATTCAGAACGTGTTGTCACCCTAAAGCTATTCACCGCTTCAACTTGATTTTTAGCCTCTGAATTTTGAGTTGTATTCTTATTATCTGCCGCCATCACCAACGATGAACTCAACATGAGTAAAACTGTAAGATATGCTATTTTCATACATTTAATCAGTCATATAAATCATGCTCTTAAAGTAACACATTTTTTTACAAATCCGCGGTTTATCACATTTTCATAACAATCATTTTTCATCTTTATCCAGAAAATCAATCTCCGTTAACGAAACTACAAATCAGCTAAATGCCAAACAAATCACACTATTTACAATAAAATAATATAAAATCATTTTTATCGTTTAATATACGAAAAAAACGAATTCTCCCATATTTAACCTAGGCTTACATAAGCTAATGAAACTGCATTCGAATAGTCTTGCTCCGCTTAATGCACGCCACAGCATGGCTTTTGTAATAGTCGCTGCAGTTATTCTTTGCTGCTGCTTAATCGGTATTTTCACCCGCCCATTAAGCTATTTAGCGATTTTTTGGCCTGCGAATGCAGTATTGTTAGCATTATTTTTAAGGTTTCCCAAACTCAGTAATCTAGGGGGATGGTTAGGTGCATTTACTGGTTATATGCTCGCAGATTTAGTGACGGGCAATTATTTCCAACTCACCCTATTTCTCACTTTTTCAAATTTAACCAACAGCATTGTATCGCTATTTTTTATGCGATATTTTCAGGTGAACTATCAAAACTATAATAAAGGTTTCACCTTTCTGACCATGATTGTCATCATCGCCTGTGGTGGATGCCTTGCAGGTGCTCTTTTTGCTATTTTCACTGTGCCTTATATACCCAACACGTTTATGTCGACCGATCGATTGTCGATTGATTTTGGTATGTGGTGGATTACAGAAATATTAAATGCACTGATTATATTGCCACTTATTCTGTCTTTTCCTAAACTGGCCGATCTTAAACTTTATTTTAAAGATAGAAGACATCAAAGCTTTCATATCAATAAAATATTTCCGGCTATTGCAGTTGTCTTCTGCGTATTTTTAACAGCCGTTTCTGCAGGTCCAGGGGCAATTCTCTACCCTTTGGCGGCTTTGATTTGGGCAGCGTTAACCTATCGCTTATTTACCCTATCCCTAATTAATGCAGTGGTAATTTTAGCGACCTATTACAATTTAAATGCGTTCTACTTACACGATTCTTCATTAGCCTATTTATCGACAGCAATTTCAGTTCGTATAGGCCTAGCCATGCTGATTCTCTCGCCGTTGATTCTTTGTATTATTAGCCGAAATCGACACGAACTTTATAAAGAGGTTTTATACCTTGCAAATCATGATAGTTTGACTCATGCGATGAATCGTCGATATTTTTTCGAGCAAGGTGAACTTTACCTACAAAACCAAATTCAGCTTAACTTTTCCATTATCATGATGGATATTGATCATTTTAAAAAATTAAATGATCAATATGGGCATTATGTCGGTGACCAAGTTTTACAAGAATTTTCGAGTATTGTGCGTAAGAATTTACGTGAAACTGATTTATTTGCACGAATTGGGGGAGAAGAGTTTAGTGTATTACTCACGAACATTGCTGCAACTGAAGCTCAAGGTATTGCTGAACGCATCCGAAAAGTCTTTGAAACTACACCTATCATCATTGATGAACAAAATACGATTTATATTACGGTGAGTATTGGTCTGATTCATCAGTCTTTGCCCAATGCTCCAAGTTTGCAAAGTATGATTAATCAAGCCGATCAGGCATTATATCAAGCTAAAGAACTCGGCCGTAATCAAGTGATTTTAGTCCATTGAGACTTTTCAATATACTGAATTGTTTCAAGCTGGCTTTTGGTTCGTTTTAGGCAAGCCCACGACCAAAAACATGGCAGGTATAACCGCCAGTCCTGCGATCATAAAAATAACGGGTCCCGAAAGCAGGTCCCAATATCGACCTGCTAAAATACTGCCACTCGCAACACCTAAGCCCCACATGGTACTGTATAGCGCTTGACCACGCCCTTGTTGACTTGCGGTAAAATTTTGAAAAATGATTCGCATAGCGATTAAGTGGAATAATCCAAAACTAAAGGCATGAATCGTTTGCGCAGCAAATTGAGTGATAAACACCGTCGGATATAAGCCTACAATCAACCATCGCATCCCTGTTAGCCCCAAACAAATGAGCACTAAGTTACGCCAAGAATATCGATTAAAAAAGACATTGGCATAGGCAAACATAATGATTTCCGCAATGACTCCGACAGACCATAAAAAACCGATTTGGCTCGTCGAAAAATCAGCCTGCATAAGGTAATTGCTATAAAAACTATAAAACGGTGCATGCGAAAAGAGCAGAAAAAATTCAATGATAAAAAAACTCGCTACAACTGGTCGTTTTAAGATAGGCCAAAGTGGTTCAAGTTTTTTCTGTGAAGATGGTGCAGTAGCGGGCTCTTTAATCGTAAATGACCAAATAAATGCGAGAAATGCAATGCATAACAACATGATAGGCAGCATTGAAACAGGTATTATTTCTAGCAAAGCCCCAATTCCAAATACCCCAACAATGAAGCCAACTGATCCCCATTTTCTGACTTTTCCATAAAGTTCTGCACGCCGCTCAGCTAACCAAAATAAAGTTACTCCTTCAAACTGAGCCAATATAGCATTTTGAAAGAAACTAAAAACCAGCATGAGTAATGCAACAGATTGAAAACTGTTGGGAATTATAAAAATCAGAAACCAAATACAGGCTTCCATCCATGTTGCGATTCGAACTAAAAGCATGCGCTTGCCGGATTTATCTGCAATCCACCCCCAAATAAACGGTGCAAAAAAACGTGTGACAATTGCAATCGAAGATAAAATACCTATTTCTTGATAATTAAACCCTTGATCCTCTAGATACAAACTCCAATACGGCATGAATGTACCCACTATCGAATAATAGAAAAAGTAGAATCCACCGAGTTTGGAATAGATTGGAATTGATTGCATTTGGTTATATTCACTTGTATTTTCAAACACTTAAATAAGTTAATGGTTATATAAGATTGCACTCATTTGGCTGTATTTGTAGCTCAACAGTCTACAAATGAGTCTACAAATTGCAAAAAAAATATTTTTTTTGATTTTTTGTAGACTGCTTTAAAAACTCATTAATTTTCACTATTTTATCACTGTTTTTCGCATGAAAGAAAACCGCCCGAAGGCGGTTATTTTTGACGATGAAAGTTATAAATCTTTTGGAGTATTTATTTTATTGGCTGGCTAGAGATGGAAATAAACTCTCTACGATACGCTGGGTACTCCATAAACCAATTTCTTGATGATGCATATGAGGTGCTAAATACTTTAGAAGTTTGTTGATCTTGTATCCTGTATTCGTACTTCCATCAAATTGTTTCTTAAGCTCAGCCATTTCATGGTTCGCTAAATAACTAAATGAATTGGTCTCTAGGAAGTTTTTTACAAACTCATTATTTACTTGATATTGTTTGGAATCTACTGATTTACCTGCAATCCAGTCATAAATAAAAGTTTTTTCAACAGCATTAAACACTCCAAACATTTTACCGTCTTCGTCGTGAATCATCTGCCAAAACCTACTCTCTTCAGGTGGTCGATTCAATTTTATCCAGCCCATACGGACAAGTTCAAAAATAAACTCTTCAACACTATCATCTTCAGACAGCCATTCATTCGTTGTTTTATTATTAAACATGCACTTATTGCTATGCATGTGTTTACCAACGATCGCCTTTTTCTTAAATATTTCTAGCACCATCTTTTCAGTGCTTAAATTTTTAATTATCTGAACTGAACTCATTCCTTTGTTATTTAGGAGATAGCCGATTTTGAGTTTACGAATGAACTCTTCTTTAGATCTGTACCTTGTAGCAAGTTTTTTAATGGCATTGGTCGCAAGGTGCGCATGCCCATTATCAAAATTATCTATCGTGATATGAACATTAAAATAGTGTGCATCAATTCCAAGTTCTTTTAACTCGTAATTGCTAATTAGCAAATGTAAAGGAAGTTGTTCATAGCCTAAATTAAAACCTGCTATCTCTGGTATAAACTCTGAAGGTGCATATGCAAGCGCAAGCTGTATTGCTGCCTGATGGTAATAGGCATCAGATAAGTTTAAAGATAGTTGATTCAAACCATGTGCCAGTAGTAGGTTGTCGTACATTCTCACGTGATTGGCTTTTTCTGAACCGAGACCAAGTTCCTCTAAATATATCTGAATAAAATCTCTAAATACTGGATCATTCCAATACTGAGTAAAGCTATATAGCCATGAACCATCCACTTTTTTTGTGGGTGCAACCTTGTATAAAAACTCATAAGCTTTACTAACTGATGAAAAATACTCTCTTCCTCCACCTTGCTTTCTTCTATCTAGATATTCTTTATAATATTCACACTGTGTACGGTTATTATGATGAATCCAATCGACAAGATGGTCTATCTCATTTGGCATCTCATCAATGTGTTCGAGAGTTATAATTTCATTCTCTAAAACCTTAAATGCCTTTAATTCTTTGGCAGAATTAGGTATTGAAGCATCTAAGAAGAACTCAACAATTTCGAAATATTTCTGATGATCTTTGGTTATTAAATTTAAGATTCTTTCTTTTACTGCTGTAGGCATTATAATTCTCACGCGGTAAATGATTCTTCTTAACCATAGTTCAGAAAATAAGTAGTATTTGTTAATTTTTTTTAATAAAATTTAACGCAATGTAATATTTTAAAAATTTTAATATATAAAACACACCTTTAGCATAATTTTTAACAAGTTTTTAAAAAGTAACATTTTTTTGATGTGACTTAATTCACATATTCATATTTAAATATCAATTATGATTCTTTTATAAAATATTCATAGGATAATTTATATGAAATCAATTTTTGACTTTATTTCTAAAAAATCCCTATCGATAACGCTATTTGAAAGTGCGAGTGCAGGTTATTTAGCATATAGAATTTCACAAGATAAAAACTCTGGAATACTTCTGGATGGTTCTATTGTTAGTTATGACTTACTATTCAAGAAACGTATTTTAAATATAAAACAATCACTTATAGATAAATATACTGCTGAATCCCCAGAAGTAACCACTCAAATGATTGTAAATGGAAAAAAATTATTCAAATCAGATATTTATATATCTTGCACTGGACTTTTAAAGCGTGGAGGATCCGAAAACAAAAAGAAACCTGTAGGTACTTTTTTCTATTGCATTTATTTTAAGAAAAAATTTTATAATTTCGAAATTTTAACTAAAGGTAAGCCTATCAAAAAATTAAAAATACTATATAAAGCTCTATGCAAGTCACTCACTAAAATATTAAAAAATTATTATTGTTAGTTTCATGTAATTAAAAAATAACTATTTATGTATATAAAACAACCCCCAAAGTATTACTTTTAAACAAATTGAAACTTAATAAAGATTATGTAACATCTTTAATAATCATATTAGCAATATTCATGTTAATAATAAATGATCTACTGTAATTGAGTAGATTATCTAATTAATCTTTAAAGGAACAGTATTATGTCTAATTATAACCAAGATCAAAATAATGATACTCGCTTACAGCACCAACGTGGCGATACTCAAAAACCTCAAAACCAACAAAATCAGCAGTCTGATCAACAGCGTCAGCAGAATGATCAGCAACAACAGCAGCAACCCCAACATCAACAAAATCAACAATCTGATCAGCAGCGCCAGCAGAATGGTCAGCAACAGCAGCAGCAACCCCAACGCCAACAAAATCAGCAGTCTGATCAACAGCGTCAGCAGAATGATCAGCAACAGCAGCAGCAACCCCAACGCCAACAAAATCAGCAATCTGATCAACAGCGTCAGCAGAATGGTCAGCAACAGCAGCAGCAACCCCAACGCCAACAAAATCAGCAATCTGATCAACAGCGTCAGCAGAATGATCAGCAAGACCAATAGTCAAAGTAACAACATTAATTTTTATTTGCAGAAGTAGCTCAGGGATCACTACTTTTGCAATTTATTAAATAATTTATCGGAGTTATTACTATGAACGACCATCAAAATGAACATCCAATACATCATGACTGGCGCACGGATTACTCCAATAGACCGTACTATGGGGATCTGCAACGCGAAGTGCCAGATATAGATTATGACCGTGATCTAAGGTCAGCTTATGAGCTTGGTGAGCGCGAACGTCATTTATACGGTGAAAATGCGCGTTTCGAAGATTCTGAGCCGGATTTACAAACCAAATGGGAAGAGTTTAAAGCAGATTCTCGCTTGAAATGGGAACATGCTAAGCATGCAATTAAGGATGCTTGGGACAAGATGTAAACAACAACTTATAAACTAAAATTCAAAAAATGTATTAAGCATGGACTTCATAAAAATAATTCTGCATGACACTTCTTTTACTTTTGCATTGGAAATTATTTTCCGATGCATCATTATGTTTATCTTAATTATTATTTTTTTAAGATTTTCAGGTAAAAGAGGTGTCAGGCAACTTTCAGTATTTGAGTTAGCAATTATCTTAAGTTTGGGTTCTGCAGCTGGCGATCCCATGTTTAATGATGATATCCCCATCATTCAAGCACTCATTGTGTTTGCAGTCATTATTCTTCTATATAGATTAACTACTTACCTCATCATGAAATCAGATTCATTTGAAACCATGTTAGAAGGTAGGCCAATGTATATCGTCAAAGATGGCTTATTGATTGTTGAAGATATCAAACAGGAAAAGTATTCATATGACGAATTTTTTGCTGAGTTAAGGCAAAACAAAATAGAACACTTAGGGCAAGTCAAATCAGCCTTACTTGAAACAGATGGGTGTCTAAGTGTAATCCCTTATGCCAAAGATAATATCAAATGGGGACTACCAATTTTTCCTGATCACTACCAAAAAGCACAGCGTTTTGATTCCAAAAAATACTATTCGTGCATGCTGTGTGGTCAAACACAATTTATTAGTTCTCTAAATGCTCAGTGCCCCCGCTGCAAATGTGACCGCTGGGCTGAATCTGCTTTTTATTGTGAAAGTAGCTCCAATCAATCATCAGATTGAACGTAAAATAGACAATTTTTTACTTTAATTTTGCCAAGCATCTTTATTGTCTATATTAGCTTTATGCAATAGCAAAACCTTATCTAGCACATGTACTAAATAACATCAGACAAAGGGATGTAGCTCATGAAAAAATCAAATAATCCTAAAATTGATCAGTTTGAAAAAGAGGCATATGTAGACCCTAAAGGCAAAACACTGACCTCATCTTTGGGTGTACCTGTAGCTGACAATCAAAATAGCTTAAAAATAAATCAGACTGGTCCTACTCTGTTAGAAGATTTTCTCTTACGAGATAAGTTAATTCACTTTGACCGTGAACGTATCCCTGAGCGTGTAGTGCATGCTCGTGGTGTTGGAGCGCATGGTTATTTTGAAGCTTATGAAGGCAACGAAAAATGGACTAAGGCTAAATTTTTGACTAATACTCAAAATCCAACACCAATCTTTGTCAGAATTTCTACAGTGCAAGGCGGACGCGGATCAGCTGATGTAGTCCGTGATGTACGCGGGTTTTCCATTAAGTTTTATACCGAAGATGGAAACTACGATTTAGTCGGTAATAACATTCCTGTATTTTTTATTCAGGACGCAATCAAGTTCCCTGACTTTGTCCACGCTGTAAAGCCTGAAGATCCGAATGAAGTTCCAACCGGTCAATCTGCGCATGATACTTTTTGGGATTTTATTTCTTTAAATACCGAAGCCTCTCATATGACAACCTGGGTGATGTCAGATCGTGCTATCCCACGGAATTTACGATCGATTCAAGGTTTTGGTGTACATACCTTCAGATTAATTAACAAAGATAATCAGGCGCATTTGGTTAAATTCCACTGGACACCGAAACAAGGTGTTGCCCAAGTCGTTTGGGATGAGGCCTTAAAGCTTAATGGTAAAGATCCCGACTTCCATCGTCGCGATCTATGGGATGCCATTGAACGTGGCAATTATCCTGAGTGGGAATTAGGGGCACAGATCTTTACTGAAGAAGAAGCGGCTCAATGGGACTTTGATGTTTTAGATGCTACAAAATTGGTACCTGAAGAGCTCGTACCTATTACTCCACTAGGTAAATTTACTCTAAATCGAAATACAGATGATTTCTTTGCTGAAACAGAGCAAGTTGCTTTCAGTCCAGCCAATATTGTTTCAGGAATTGATTTTAGTAATGACCCTTTATTACAAGGTCGTTTGTTCAGCTATACAGATACCCATTTGCACCGTTTAGGTACTGCAAACTTTAATCAAATTCCAATTAATAAACCAGTCTGCCCCTTCCATACTAATCGACGTGGCGGCTATGCAAACCATGAAGTTTATAAAGGTAAAGCGAATTATGAGCCTAACTCTGTAGATGAAAATTGGCCTAGAGAATCTAATAATGATCCGCATGCATTTCGGACCCATCCTGAAGAAATCCAAGGCAGCAAGTTAAGAATCCGACCAGAAAGCTTCGCAGATCATTTCTCGCAAGCGACCATGCATTACCAAAGTCTTGCTAAGCACGAACAGCAACATATAAAGGATGCCTATGCATTTGAACTTTCAAAAGTGAAAGCTGTTGAAATTAGGGAACGGGTCGTAAATGAGGTGCTTGCAAATATTGACTTGGATTTAGCTCAATTTGTTGCAAATGAATTGGGGTTAGATGCTCCAACTAAGCAAAGTAAATCGGTTAAGAAAGCTGCCATCGCTAAATCTGATCACTTAAGTACATTGGCATACCCTGCATCTAATATTAAGCAACGAAAAATTGCTCTGTTGGTACACAACGGTGCTAATGCTTCCTCTATCGATGCAATTAAGACTTGGGGCGATTCAGAAAGCGCTGTAGTTGAAGTTTTAGCCCCTAATGCAGCGCCGGTGAAATCTAACGATGGTAAAGAAATTGCAGTTGATGGACGTCAGAATGGCGAACCTTCAGTCACCTACGATGCTGTCGTTGTTATTGATGGTAATAATTTAGATGAGTTCTTGAATGATGGTGTAGCTAAACACTATGTTTTAGAAACATTTAAGCATCTTAAACCTATAGTTTTATTGGGTGATAAAGAGGCTTTAATTAAAGAGCTTAATCTGACTCAAGATGCTGCGCTTTTCACTTCACAAAGTTTCAAAGATGTCAGTGATCAATTTAAAACAGCGATACAGAATCACCGTTATTGGGACCGTGAAGATAAGGTTGCTTCTATACCGGCCTAATTTAACTATGAATAAAAAAACCGCCTTTCTGGGCGGTTTTTTTATCTATTGGTTCTTGGTTCGAACTAGATTTAAAAAATGTAGATGACGTTCGTATTGATCAATAACATCTTGCAAAATATCTTCTTGCGTCCATTCGATGATGTCATAATTTTGACCACCTTCCCTCAAAAACACTTCAGCTTGGTAATCTTGCGTAATTTCATCTGAATCAGTCATAAAACTTGGTGTATTTTTTTCTTGAACAACCACTTGGTAAATAAAGTTAATCTCATCTTGATGGTTTACACGTAGCTGCAAGCCATCATCTATCGTGTTTACTGTCACATCTAAATGACGACGCTTAAACTCTTTCTGTAGATTTAAAAATGCCTGGCTTACCGTTTTTTCAATATAATCTTCAACTTCTTTACGTGTATGCGGATAATGCATAATCAATCCTAAACGTTGCTGCCAACTTCTCGGATTATGAATTGCTCTAGGCGTAATACGCGCATCCTGTAATGCTTGCATCTTGGTTGCATCTAAATGTAGAGCCTTGACTAAGCCCCAGCAAATTAAAAGCATTACGAAGGTGAATGGTAATGCACTCAACATTGTTGCAGATTGCAAAGCACCTAAACCTCCAGCGAACAACAAAACAATCGCAAGTACAGCCATTAACGTTGTCCAAAACAATCGCTGCCAAGTTGGAGAGTTTTCAGATTTTGCAGTTAGATAGTCTGTAACTAAAGCCCCTGAGTCTGCCGACGTCACAAAAAATAGCATAACCAGTATAGTCGCAACAAAACTCATCAAGCCTGAGAATGGCAAAGTCCCTAAATATTCAAATAACGCAACGGATGAATCTCGTTGCACTGCAGAAATCAGCGAGGTGTTCGCTTCATTTAAAATACTATAGAGTGCAGCATTCCCCATGACTCCCATCCAGATCAGCGTGAAGCCTGTTGGAATAAGTAAAACCCCTACAATAAACTCACGAATAGTACGTCCTTCAGACACACGCGCAATAAACATACCTACGAATGGCGACCATGAAATCCACCATGCCCAGTACATAATTGTCCAACCACCGATCCAACCATCAGACTGGTAGGCATATAAATTAAAGGTCATATTGAACAAATTTGAAATGTATTGCCCCGTGTTTTGGATAGTCGTTTGCAATATAAAAATGCTTGAACTAGCAAAAAATACAAATAGCAACAGCACTAAAGCTAAGCCCAGATTAATCTCTGATAATCGTTTAATACCCTTGTCTAAGCCTATAAATACAGATAAAGATGCCATAGCTGTAACAATGACAATTAAAATAAGCTGCGTCGTCGTTGAATATTCAATTCCGAATAAATAATTTAAGCCAGAGTTAATTTGGGTTACACCAAAACCTAATGTCGTTGCGACACCAAATACTGTACCGATGGTCGCAAAAGTATCCACACCATCTCCAATTGGACCATAAATTTTCTTTCCAATGAGCGGGTATAAAGCAGAGCGAATTTTTAGTGGTAGATTATGTCTATATGCAAAGTAAGCTAACGCCAAGCCAACAATTGTGTAAATTGCCCAAGCATGAAGTCCCCAATGAAAGAATGTTACACGCATGGCTTGCTGCGCTGATTGAATTGTTTCAGGTTCACCAGTTGGAGGTGAAACATAGTGCATCACTGGTTCCGCGACGCCGAAGAACATTAAGCCAATGCCCATACCAGCTGTAAATAGCATAGCGAACCAAGAGCTATTACTAAACTTTGGCTGGCTATGGTCTAAACCAAGTTTAATTTTACCCATATTTGAACAGGCAATATAAATAAGCACTAAGAGAAAAATGGCTACAGATAGTACATAGAACCAACTGAATGAGTTTGTAACCCATTGATTCAGTTGTTTAGTTATTAAATCAAAAGCATTGGGAGCTAAAAATACAATGGCAATAAAAATGCCGATAATAACAACTGTGCTAATAAACACATTTGGATTCACATTGGAATACCATGACGGTTTCAATGAAGACATACCTTCCCTATTCCGTTTTATTTGTAAGACAGATCTAAATTGATCAAAGAGATATCCGCTACTTGCGAAAGAAACAGGCTTGTATTGAAAAGTGCTGGCATTTTCATTTTCGTTTGAAAATTTAAAGCTGACTCGTTCAAAGCCGTTGTTTAGAGTTTGAGCATGTTATCATATTTTTAGATATATAATCCAATATTAAGTAGTAAAGCAAATTAAGACCATTACTAAACTATTTATTTCGTCAATTAATTTTCTTATTCAATACTCTCTTGAAGTGCTTTAGAAGTAAGTGAGTTCTTAGAAAGTAATTATAATTTTGCTTAATGTAAGCATTTTTTCACTTAGTTTTTGGGCTTATATAAGTAATATTATTTTATCTGTTAAAAATGGTAGTAAAAGGATTAATAAAACTTGAAAAGTTAAACAATGATTAAAGATCAAATACTTAATACATAAAAAAACAAAATGACCTTAAAAGCAATTTATAGTAATTAATTCACTTTCAAATTAAAGTAGGCTTATAACATGAATTCAAAAACCCGTAAGCTCCTTTTAGCTGGTGGTGCAGTACTTATAGCTGGTTCAATGCTCTCAACTGCAAATGCAAACACTACGGAAGTCCAAGCGGTATCAAAGGTAGATTTAAATAAATATCTTGGTACATGGCATGAAATTGCACGTAAGCCGCTATATTTCCAGAAAAAATGTGATTACAACGTCACTGCTAAATATTCTTTAAATGAAAATGGTAACGTGAAAGTAGATAATAGTTGCTATAGTGCAGACGGCAAACTTAACCAATCAATTGGTGAAGCATATGTTCAGAATGCGCCAGCCAACTCGAAACTTAAAGTGAGCTTTTTACCAAAAGCAATTCGTTGGTTGCCAGTAGGCCGTGGTGATTATTGGGTTCTAAAAATTGATGATGACTATCAAACTGCATTAGTTGGGTCACCAAATAAAAAATATCTTTGGGTACTCAGCAGAACTGCTAACCCTGACCAGGCCACTGTTGATGAATACTTAGATTATGCAAAATCCATCGGTTTTGATTTATCAGATCTGATTAAGACTAAGCATAAGTAATAATCCAATAAGTCCCCATCATGGGGACTTATTTCTAAATAATACAATGTAATTTATCTGGCCATGAACGTAAGAATATAAGGCCCTTTGTATCCCTTCTATTTCAATCCCTGATATCAGCGTCTATTTACGATAGGCTGAATGCTCACTCACATTGAAAGAGGATAATATTCTAATGACTACTATTAATGTTGAAAATATTAAGAGCCATGCAGATGTAATTGCTTCATGTGGGACTAAAGTTGGTGAAGTAGACCACTTGCAAGGTTCGGATCAAATTAAACTGACTAAGCATGGTGATGGTCATCACCACTTAATTCCAGTTTCATGGGTTGGTGAAATTACAGACAATAAAATTGTACTGACTAAAGACTCTCAAGAAGTTAAAGATAATTGGATTGAAGCTTAAAACCCTAATCCTAAAAAAACCCTCTTAATGAGGGTTTTTTCATATCTGCTGTAATAATCATTGGAGGAAGTTAGTCTTTATCAAATGTATGAGGTGTTGTCGTCTCTTCATTTTCATTGCTGTCTTTTTGCTGGCAACCTACCAGCCCCAATACGAATACCACGCTTATAATGGCTAACGTTTTCATACTTTAGGCCTATATATTTGTTAAAACTCTACACTAACAAAGCATGACGATTACTGTGTAAATTTATGAAAATCATTGATGAGATAAATAATAAGAAAGTCTTTAAATAAAGATTTTCATATATTAATGATTGTCTAGATTATGAAGTTATCCCTACATTCAAATAATTATCTTTCACCCAGGCCAATAATTCTTGTGCTGGTGCTAGACGTATGGCGTCTTCTTCCTCGGCCTGATCAATCAGATCTGAAGGTGGGAATGGTCTAAAGTATTCCAAGTTTAGCTCCTATTATTGAGCGTGACTTAATCCTGCTCTAGCTTCGATGATGATTTTTTGAATTTCTTCCCGTCGTTGTTTCTTCTTTTCATGGTAAATCCACACAGAAGAAATCAACACACTTATAATTAGTCCGCCAATCAGTACTTGTAGTCTTGTAAAGGCCATTTTTTATTGCTCTTATCATGTAGTTTTCATTTAATTAAATTAAGCATTTAAATATTAAAACTTAATGGCAATTAATGACAAAAACCCGTCAATTATTGACGGGTCAAGACATGACATGTCATTACATGTTTAGTAAATATTTTTTTAGAGAATTTGGATATTGCTGGCTTGCTTGCCTTTCTTGCCATTTGTAATTTCAAACATTACACGCTGACCTTCCTCTAGTACTTTATAGCCATCGATTCGTACTTCACTATAGTGTGCAAATAATTCTTCACCAGTATCGGAAGCAATAAATCCAAAACCTTTTGTACCGTTGAACCACTTCACTGTACCGTTTGTTAAATTAGACATTCATATTCCCTTTAAGTAATTATCAGTTTAGAAATTGCTGTAAATATTGATTAATTAACAAGCATATTCAATATAACCAATAATCCTTAAATATGAGGATACAACTGTTAGATCTATGTGAATCAAGTTCTTGTTTTATTTTGCAATTACGCACAAAAGTGATAAATATCCCTCATATTAAGGTAATAATCAGATAAAGATTGTAATATTCGATCATTCACATTTTCCATAAATTGAATGAAAAAAGCCCCACATATACATGTGAGGCTTCACCCAATTCATTTGCGCTGATATGAGCCAGTAAATTATAAAACACTTTAATCAAAATATGTATTCAAAATATATCTTTAAAGCATATTGATATGAACTATCGATTCAACTGCGTGTATGCCCATTTTAAAAATTTATCTTTATCATGAAAGTTTGGTACATTGATTAAGTGAATAAAACTCACTGCTCCAAATTTACCCGCAATCTTTTTAGGATCAACAATTTCAAAATCATTGTCATTACCTAAATTCAGTTCTTTAAAAAACTCAAGAACATTGTTATGCAAACCTTGCTGTGAATGTTCAGTTCGCTCTATTAGAAAATCATAAATCTGGCTTAAAACATGTAATTCAAAATTTTTATTCATGACTTTCTTCTCATAATTGTTAAGGTTGAAATCCAAAACTAACGGATATTATGAGAAAGTTAAAGTAATCAAACATCCTGAAACAATAAGCTTTGAAATATCTAACTTATAATAATTCATCTTTTTTTAAAGCTTTTAACCAGACCGTTGCACGCCCCATATTGATATCAGCTAATTCAAACCTGTGAAATCGATACCCCAATTCTTCAGCATGATCGTAACGATCCATACTCCAAGCCTTTGTTGCTAGTTTACCCTTACGACCACCCGACCACGGACCACGGACCACCAGCAATTTCAATAAACACTCGGTATTCAATAAGGTGAAGATCAAAAAGCCAATGTTTGGTACTTTTGAAATGAAAGTATTCCTCAAATTTCATTTCCATTTGGTCTAATATTTCTTTTAGTCGCTCGAATGCTTCAAAGTATTTTTCACTGGCTTTAGGTAATGGCCTGGTGCGTGGTTTCTTTTTGGGAGGTATCTTTTTGGTTAGCGCTTTATATACATCAGGCTCCATATTTCACCCAATAAAAAACCTCCCGGAGGAGGTTAATTTAATTGCATATAAAAATTAAAATAACTTAAATATTTTTCCAGTTTTATCACTGTAGAAATGCATATCAAAGCTAGGCTTAATTATTTCATCATCTATATTTAGATAACGGACGCAATCCCCAAAACTATTTGGCTCATCAGATGACTTTTCGCACATAGCTTCTAGTGTATAGACAGCGCCATGTTGATCAACCACATCTAACATTACTTTGTTTAATAAAGTTTCCATGTATTAGCCATCAATCCCAACGATTTCACTCGCTTGGAAACCACGTTGACCTTTTGATACGCTAAATTGTACACGCTGACCTTCAGCAAGTGATTTGAAACCACCTGAAATGATTTGAGAAAAATGAGCAAAAACTTCTTCGCCATTATCAGCCGCGATGAAACCGAAGCCTTTAGTATCGTTAAACCACTTAACAGTACCTGTAGTTAAATTTGACATAATAATTTCCTTTAATAATATTTAATTTAGAGTTCTTCAAAAATTAAGAAAATAAATAGTTAATCTATAAATAATTTAATTAAAAAATTTAGCTCTAAACTGTTTAGGTTTGAGAGTGAATGTTTAAAAATACAATTTATATAGTTTATTTAGTTCAGTATAAAAAGATTTACCATCAATATTTAAAGTTAGCTTTTGTCCTGACTCTAGGACAACTTGTTTAGCAACTTCAACTAAGGTTTTACCATTCAAATTGCTTTGAATTTTTTTTAACGGAATAATATTCACTCGAATTTCATCACCGTTAGTTGCTGAAGCAGTAGTCCAGCCGTTAGATATGTTCATTTATTGACTCATATAATGAGCTTTTGTAAACAGAATAGTATTAAAAATAAAACCAACTTTAATTTTGGAGATTGTTCACTTAAGAAAAATTTAAACTTATGATATTTACAGTAGCTATGAAATTTAAGAAAAGATATAAAAATTAAATCATTATCTTAAAAATATGATTTAAGGAAAACCCACGGATAGCTGCAGGCTTCCCTTGATCGGCATGACGCGAATTCATGCTATGCGTTAACTGTTTGAATTTGATGCTTGAACATCAGAATGGAGGGAATACGCAATTCCGTTAACAACTCAAACACTACCGTTCCGCTTACGGATTCGATCAAACACACTATATCAGATATATTAATATTCACCTAAAATTATTTCAATTTTATTTATATTTGTGATTTTTATATTCTCTTCCTGCTAGCTATCCAATATTTGTGTGATAATCATTGCAATACTTTATGTAAATTTCTAAGTCGTGTTTTGCCTGTACTTTGTCTGTCATATAGTCACCAAAAAAATCCCGCTACTTCCTAGCGGGATTTTCTGAAACTTTAAATTATTTTGAGTCGTTATTTCTTTACTTTTAAACAACTCTGACAAAAAAATTAAATTTCCATCAAAGCACTTTCGTGTAACCATCTCACCATGAATACCAACCAAGCATTTTAGAAGTTGTAACATTTTAAGGGTCCCTGATATATTAAATTAATTATTTAAATTTAAGAGCTTAAATATTATTTAACCAGTCGTTCCATTTCACTTAACCTTATTTCCGTGTTCTGTCTATGAACCACAAAACAGACAACGATTAAACTACATAGAAATATTGTAATAAGTATTTTGAAGCTTTTACGCATATGGAGAAACCTCAAAAATTTTTTACGGCTAAATTTTTTATGTTTATTAACTGCGGTTAGCAACCCAACACAGTTGCCTTACATAACTGTGATATTGCTAGCTTGTCGGCCTTTTTTTCCTTGAGTAATTTCAAATTGTACACGCTGGCCTTCTTTAAGTGCTTTATAGCCGCTCATGTTTATTTCACTGTAGTGTGCAAATAAATCTTCACCACTATCAGATTGTATAAATCCAAATCCCTTACCTTCATTGAACCATTTCACTATACCACTGGCATTGTTAGTCATTTTTTATTCCTAATGTTTGAGTTGGTTATTTCATACTCTTTAGTAATACTTAGTAAGTTATTTAGTTAGTTTAGTTGCTCATAAGCCCATTTTAAGAACTTATCCTTTTCTCGAAATAAGGGTACTAATCTAAGATTGATTTTAGATATGCTCCCAAATTTTCCATAAAGGATATTTGGCTCCGTTTGTATGACGTCCGATTGATCTCCTTGAGAAAGTTCTTTGAAAAACTCCATAGCTTGGTTATAGGGTGTTAATTTTCGAATCCTTCCCGTTCGACTATAAAATCATAGATCTGCCTTAAAACATGATGATCATATAGATTGGGCATTTTGATTGCTCGATTTAGAATTGTTGTTCTATAAATCTAACTAAATTGTATAAATTTAAAAAGTGCGAAATAAAAAAAAAAATAAAAAATTAATGTAAATTAAAGATATTAATTTTATCCATTTTAAATATCTAGCTAAACCATTGTTAAGTTTAATTAAAATACATAACCTAAAAGTCTTAAAAGTTATTTTTTTACAATTTTAAAAAATTAAAGTTTTTATATCGTTAAAGGCTTTGTTGCACAAACCTACCGGTAAGGTCTTATTCCGCAATATAATTCCTAGATGAACAAACCTACGTCCAAAATCTTTCGTACGTGGCGCTTCTTCTTTCATAAAATCTTGCATAGAAAAACCTTGCTATCGTTTTGGCTTTACCCATACACAAATGAATTAAAACCATTAGCTCTATTTTAAATTTATTCAAAAATTTATATCAATATTTTTGATAAAAAATTTAACTATGTAGTTTTACTTACTAAGCTTTTTATTTAAAGCCAAAGATGTTGGTAACCAACTTAGATCATTTTGGATTAATAAAATAGAAATACACAACTAAGCATACTAGCGAAATCGTTGAAATTAAAAGATAAGTGCCCGTTGTATTAAAGCTTTTTAGAAATTTAAATAAGTCCATCATTTCTTCCCCCCATGAAAAAACAGATAAATTATACTAAATAATATCTGGGGGATTAAATAGCTGTTAGTCGAATAGCGAAGACGACACGATCAAGTGGTCATTAAAAATACATATCTCCTTTAAATCTAGATTTATATATAAATTTGAGTCTGTCAAATACAAAAAAAACAGCTCCCAACTCAATGAGAACTGTATTTTTAATACTACAAATTGATCGAAATTAAACGGCAAGTACTTTCACAATAATGGTTTGCATGTCTTCATTTTCTTCCGCCAAATAAACTCGCTTTAACTCTTTGCTTTTCACTTTGAATTGATGATTTTGATACTGAATTACAGCCGGAATTTGATCAAAATACAGGCTATCTGCGTCTAATTCTTCTTGAAAAAGTGGCGTGCCCAATTGATAGTCTAGGCTTTTTAATACTACATATTTAACAGTCGTTTTCATTGAAATAAACCTACTTTTGTTACGCTCTTTATTTTAAGTTTTAACATCGTTTTCCTTCCGAAGAAACCTTTATTTCATATTTTCGTACAGCTTCTAAACAATCACGCTATTTTCGTGAATTCCACAACACACACAGTACCAACTTAGACTTTTAGTGAAATTACAGGCGAGCGAAATCAATGCTAAAATTTTAAGAATACTAATGATCATTCACCATTCTACTTTGGGGTAAGCACATGCTTAAACAGTGTTGCGATGCTTTAGAACAAAAATCCATGACTATCGCGTTTATCGAGAGTGCAAGCTCTGGTTATTTATGTAGTCAATTTTCAATTTATAAGAATAGTGGTGCAGATATCTTATTAGGTGGACTAGTGAGCTATGATCCATCAATCAAGCGTGAAATTTTAAAAGTAGATCCTCTACTAATAGAAAAATTTACAGCCGAATCCGCAGAAGTGACTCAAGCGATGGCTGAGCAAGGACAACAACTATTTTTACATGCGGACTTTGTGGTGGCCTGCACTGGATTACTCAAACCTGGTGGCAGTGCAACCGTAGAAAAACCCGAAGGTACATTTTATATTTCAATCTTACATGACGGTCGTATCTATAATTATCACTATTTTATTTTAGGTACGGCTTTAGAACGCCTAGATCAGTTAACTGAAAATGTTGCTCACAGTGTATTAGACATCTTAAATGCAGAATAAAACATACATAATCTTCATATTTAAATATCATTTTGCATCGCATACTGTATTAAGGAATTTACTTATCAGGACAAGAAAATGCAGCTACGTCATTTCAATGCATTCGCAATTAGCACCCTACTGTCCTGCTCTGCTTTCGCGACGGTAGGCGGCCCTCAAACCATTGAGGTTTTAGGTTTTGATAAAAAAGATCAAAAAATCTATTTAATGCGTCATTTTGAAGATGGTCGTGGTCGTTTACCACAATTATATTATTATCAATTAAATAGCCAAAAGCCGACGCAATTAATTACAGTGAAGTCTTTGTATATTAATCCAAAGACAAAACGGATTGATTACGATCAAGACAGCACCCAGTTTGATAAAGAAATCGCGAAAATAAAAAAACGTTTAGTCAAGTTAACACCTGTAAATAACAATAATGCTCGAATACAGGTATTAACAACCATGAATGGCACTGCAAAATCATGGTATGACCCCACTGAAACCATTGATAAATGGACCTATCAATATCGTGTTAAAAATTCGCAGTATAAAAGCGCTGTACAAAAGGCTGAGACCTATAAAGAAGGTTTAAAAATCTCTAAAACTTATCGTGTAGTGCAAAAGCCTTTTTATTTAGTAACTGTTAAATATCTAGGGATTCCATTTGAAACAGGATATAGCGTTGAAGATCCAGTTTTACTATCCAAATAGATTGTTAAATTAAATAACAAATAATAAAAAAGCCTCTTTTGAGGCTTTTTTATTACACTTAAAATTATGCTGCAGAACGCTCTGCAATTGGCACAACTTTACGTAATTCCGGACCTGTATAGTCCGCACTTGGGCGAATAATACGATTGTCCGCACGTTGTTCCATCACGTGTGCTGCCCAACCCGTTACACGGCTCATCACGAAAATTGGCGTAAACAGTTTAGTTGCAATATCCATGAAATGATATGCAGATGCATGGAAGAAATCAGCATTACAGAATAATTTCTTCTCACGCCACATCACTTCTTCACAGCGCACTGATACAGGATAAAGTACAGTATCACCGACATCTTTTGCTAGGCGTTCAGACCATTTCTTGATAATGCCATTACGTGGGTCATTGTCTTTATAGATCGCATGACCAAAGCCCATGATCTTTTCTTTACGCTCAAGTTTGCCTAGCATTTCTCGCTCAGCTTCTTCTGGAGACGTCCAGTTTTCAATCATTTCCATTGCTGCTTCATTTGCACCGCCATGTAATGGGCCACGAAGTGAACCAATTGCACCTGTGATACATGAATGCATATCTGACAATGTTGATGCACATACACGCGCTGTGAATGTTGAAGCGTTAAACTCATGCTCTGCATACAGAATCAGTGACACGTTCATCACTTGCTCATGCAATTCATTTGGTTTTTCGCCACGAAGTAAATGTAAGAATTGAGCGCCGATTGAATCATCATCGGTGTTTTCTTCTACACGTACGCCATCATGACTGAAGCGATACCAGTAGCAGATGATCGCAGGTAGCGTTGCCAAAATACGGTCTGCAACATCTTGTTGTTCATCGAATGATTTTTCAGTTTCAAGGTTACCGAGCATTGAAACGCCTGTACGCATCACGTCCATTGGGTGCGAGTCAGCAGGAATACGTTCCAATACTTCTTTCAATGCTTGCGGCAATTGACGCAATGATTTGAGTTTGGCTTTGTATGCTGCTAGTTGTTCTGTTGTTGGCAATTCACCAAAGAAAATGAGATACGCAACTTCTTCAAACTGACAGTTTTCTGCCAAATCTTGAACGTCATAACCACGATAGGTTAAGCCCGCACCACTTTTGCCTACAGTTGACAATGCAGTTTTACCAGCTACTTGTCCGCGCAGTCCTGCGCCCGTGAGTACTTTTCCTTCAGCCATTTTTTATTTTCCTTCAGTGAACAATTTATCTAAGGTGTTTTCAAAAGTGTGATAATCGAGGAATTGATAGAGTTCTTTTCGTTGCTGCATTTTATCTAGTACATTGACTTGTGTACCGTCATTGCGGATCGCATGCATTACTTCGAGTGCCGCTTTTTGCATTGCACGTGTTGGTGATAATGGGTAAAGCACCATTGCAATACCCTGCTCGCCTAGTTCTTCTTTGGTGTAGTAAGGGGTATCACCAAACTCTGTAATGTTTGCCAGTACAGGGACACCGACTGCATCGCAGACTGTTTTATACATGGTAATGTCAGTCATCGCTTCAGCAAAGATCGCATCTGCGCCTGCTTCTACACATGCACATGCACGGTCGATCACTGCTTGCAAACCTTCTTTTTGTAATGCGTCTGTACGTGCCATCACTACAAAGTTTGAATCAGTTTTTGCATCGACAGCCGCTTTAATACGGTCAACCATTTCCTGCTGCGTCACAATTTCTTTGTTCGGACGGTGACCACAACGCTTTTGTGCCACTTGGTCTTCGATATGAACCGCTGCTGCACCCGCAGCAATCATTTGCTTCACAGTGCGGGCAATATTAAATGCACCGCCCCAACCTGTATCGATATCGACAAGCAATGGCGTATCTACACGTTCAGTAATACGACGAACATCTTCCAAAACATTATCTAAACTGGTCATGCCTAAGTCAGGTAAACCATATGAATAGTTCGCAACACCTGCACCAGATAAATATATGGCTTTATAGCCAACTTCTTTTGCCATCATTGCTGCATAGGCATTTACTGTGCCAATGATTTGTAATGGTTTTTCGATTTCCAATGCTTGTCTAAATCTTAAGCCTGCAGACGTTTGTTGTGTCATATTCCTTTCCACGGCATTTACTTTAATTTTCGAAGTTTGAGTATATCCATATTTTTTTCCAACTCTATGGCTTTGTAGAATATTAACTCTAAAACTTTAGTCAAATATTTCACTTGTCACCTATCTGTTGTTATTCTTTAGTCAAAGATCCCTTATTTATGAGCAAAGCAGAAAAGTACTGAATTTTTTGCTATAATTATCGTCAAATCAGCTCTTTTTTTGTTAAATATTATCACTTTATGCAAGATTTAATACACATTGAACCTTTAACGCATGACCAGCCACAAACGCGGCGCGGACATGAACGATGTGTTGCGCTTTTAGAAAGTGCTACGGAGCTTTTTTTAAAACGTGGGTTTGATGCAGTTTCATTAGATGACATCGTGAACCATGCGGGTGGTTCAAAAGCGTCAATCTATAAATATTTTGGTAATAAAGACGGATTATTTAAGGCCATTTGTGACTATCGTCGCTGCTTATTTTTCAAAGATATTTGCCTACCATTTACGGTGAGCCCTGACACCGATATTCGTGCTTATCTCATCAATACTTTAAGTGACTTTCATCAGCATATCGTGATGCCTGAAAATGCGGCATTTATGCGGTTAGTCTTAGAACAAACAGGACGTAATCCTGAAATAGCACGTTATATTCATGAGCAAGGCCCAAAACAAATTCAGAACACCGTTGCAGAAATTTTAAATCAAGCGCATCAACACGGTTTGCTGTATTGTGAAAACCCGCTGTTTTCGGCTCAATTTTATTTTGGAATTTTGCGAAATTTAGAATGGCGCGTTCTCATGGGCATCACCATTGATGAAAATGATCAAGAAACCATCAATTACATCAGTTATTGCGTCGATCGTTTCCTAGACGGTCACCAAAAGCGCTAGATTTTTTGCAATTTACCTCTCTTATAGTATATTAATCGATTCCTTTTTCTCTAACCAACCAACAACTAATTGTTGTTTTGTTTTTTGATTCAGCAATTATTGTGGAGTAACAATGGCTCTACGTCACTTTCTAACTTTACGCGATTTATCGACTTTAGAACTTAATCAAATTGTACAGCGCGGTATCGAACTCAAGCGCAAACAGCATAACAATGAAGTTTTCCAACCTTTCGTTGGTAAAGTCATGGGCATGATTTTTGAGAAATCGAGCACCCGTACACGTGTATCGTTTGAAGCAGGAATGAGCCAATTTGGTGGTAGTGCAATTTTCCTTTCATCTCGCGACTCTCAATTAGGGCGTGGCGAGCCAGTAGAAGATTCTGCACGCGTGATTTCAAGCATGCTTGATATTGTAATGATTCGTACTTTTGGTCATGACATTGTTGAACGTTTTGCTTCTTATTCAAAAGTTCCTGTCATCAATGCATTAACAGATGATCACCACCCTTGCCAATTACTTGCCGATGTTCAAACATTTGTTGAACACCGTGGTTCTATTGAAGGTAAAACGGTTGCCTGGATTGGTGATGGCAACAATATGTGTAACTCATATATTGAAGCTGCTCATATGTGGGGCTTTAAATTAAAAATCGCTGCACCTAAGGGCTATGAACCTAAAGCAGAATTTCTATCTGAATTTGCACACTGTGTGGAACTTGTTGATTCTGCCGAAGATGCTGCAGTTAATGCAGATTTAATCGTGACAGATGTTTGGGCAAGTATGGGCCAAGAAGAAGAGCAAAAAATTCGTGAAAAAGCGTTTGCTGATTATCAAGTGAATGAACGCCTGATGGATCTTGCTCACGCTGACTGCCTATTTATGCACTGCTTACCTGCGCATCGTGGCGAAGAAATTTCTGAAAATATGCTTGACCACAAAAATGCTGTGGTTTGGGATGAAGCTGAAAATCGCTTACATGCACAAAAAGCACTTGTTGAATTCTTAATTAACGAAAATCTTAAAAAAGACTAAGGTTTTACTTAGATAAATGAAGCACCTTCGGGTGCTTTTTTTGTTTTTGCATGCTTTAATAAAACCATAACTTTTATAAGTGATTAAGATTATGCGTTTAAGAAATATTTGCTTATTGGCTCTTGGATTGAGCTTATCTACTTTTAGCTTTGCTGGTGAACCAAGTGAATTAGATCAATACTTGGTGAAAAATCAGATTTTAGATAGCAATTTTAAAATTAAAAATAAAACAGGTTTAAACGAAATACTGGCTGCCATTAGTGATGAAGATTCACGCACTCTTCCCTATCAAGTTGATCAGAATATGTTGATGGAAAAAATGGAAATTGAAGCGGATAAGATTGAAATTGATGGTATTATCACTACCCCTGATTTTGCGCAATTTGAACAATCAGTCGGTGAACATAAGGTGAAGCAACTCATCAAGCATAATTCACTCCAAAACTGTGAATTACTATTCGAGCATCAATTTCAACGTGTTAGTCCATATAAAATTGAAATGGATCTAAGCTCGGGTAGCAATCAATACGAAATTATCATTAAAAATACAGAGTGCAAATTTAAATAAATATCTAATTTCTTACAGCTCTTGGTTTAACTTTTGCATTGTTTAACTTAACGAATTAAACCTTGAGGCTGTAATACAATCACAGCTGCGCCCACCAACACAATGACGCCACCTAGCATATCCCAACGTGTTAGAACTACGTGATCGACAAAACGCAACCACAGCAATGCAGAGAAAATGTAGATTCCGCCATAGGCTGCATAGATACGACCCGAAGCTGCTGGATGCAACGTCAACAACCAAACAAATGTAGCCAATGCAAGCGCTGTTGGAATCCACAACCACTGCGATTTTTGCTGATTTAAAATCAAATATGGGAAGTAACAGCCTAAAATTTCCATCAGTGCTGTCAGTGCAAATAAACCAAATGTGGTCAGCACTTTTGTTAATGGTATGTCCATCATTGAGAAACCCAAATCTAGCGTCGAATAAATATAAAAAACCCGTGCAAGCACGGGTTTTTGTTAAATAAATTGCTTAAGCAGGTTCAGCGGTTTGGTCTTCAAACACTTCGAGTTTTAAGCCCACAGCTTTGCCATTTTCTTTCTTCACTGAAACAGCAACATTTCCGCCATGTTCCGCAAGTTCACCAAACAAAATCATTTCAGCAAGCGGTTTTTTCAAATGCTCTTGGATTAAACGCTGCATTGGACGCGCGCCCATCAAGCGATCATATCCTTGCTCGGCCATCCATTCGCGTGCATCTTGATCAACTTCAAGAACCACTTTCTTATCATCTAACTGTGCCTGAAGCTCTGTTAAGAACTTATCAACCACACTTTCAATAACGGTTGTTGGCAATGCTTTAAATTGAATGACACCATCTAAACGGTTACGGAACTCTGGAGAGAAGGCTTTTTTCATCGCGTCTTGGTTATCATTACTGTTATCTTGATCCATGAAACCAATGCTCACACGTGAAATTGATTCTGCACCAATATTGGTAGTCAGTACTAACACGACGTTACGGAAGTCAGACTTACGACCATTGTTATCCGTTAATGAACCATGATCCATAATTTGAAGTAACAAATTAAAGACATCTGGATGTGCTTTCTCAATTTCGTCTAGTAAAAGTACGCAATGCGGATTTTTATGAATCGCATCGGTCAACAAACCACCTTGATCAAAACCTACATAACCCGGAGGCGCACCAATTAAACGAGATACGGCATGACGTTCCATGTATTCCGACATATCGAAACGTACAAGTTCAACGCCTAACAATTTCGCCAATTGCTTAGTGACTTCAGTTTTACCCACACCTGTAGGACCTGCAAAGACAAAATTACCCACTGGCTTATCTGGCGCTTTAAGACCTGCACGAGATAATTTAATCGCAGATGCAAGCGCTTCAATCGCTTCATCTTGACCAAACACCACACGTTTCAGATCACGTTCAAGATTTTCAAGAACGCTCTTGTCATCTTTAGAGACAGTTTTCGGTGGAATACGCGCAATTTTCGAAACGATATCTTCAATGTTTTCAACTGAAATGACTGTATCATCTTGCTCAGCTTTTAAACGACGCTGCGCACCAGCTTCATCAATCACATCAATGGCTTTATCAGGTAAGAAACGATCATTGATAAATTTCGCTGATAGTTCAACCGCAGAAACCAACGCTTGATCTTCGTATTTCACATGATGGAATTCTTCAAATTTGCCTTTTAAGCCACGCAGAATATCAATCGTTTCTGAAATAGATGGTTCATTGACATCAATTTTTTGGAAACGACGAGATAATGCATGATCTTTTTCAAAAACTTGACGGTATTCTTGGAAAGTCGTTGAACCGATACAACGTAAAGTACCATTCGCCAAAGCTGGTTTGATGAGGTTCGATGCATCCATCGTGCTACCCATACTTGAGCCTGCACCGATGATCATGTGAATTTCATCAATAAATAAAATAGCTTCGGGCTTTTTCTTCAAGGCATTTAGCAGTTGTTTTAAACGCTTTTCAAAATCACCACGGTATTTAGTTCCAGCGACTAAAGCACCAATGTCTAAACTAAACACTTCTGCATTTTCAAGCGGTTTAGGTGCTTTACCATTTACAATGAGCCAAGCCAATCCTTCAGCAATCGAAGTTTTACCTACACCCGGATCACCCACCAAAAGTGGGTTGTTTTTACGGCGACGGCATAGAATTTGAGCTGTACGTTCAATCTCTTTTTCACGACCAATCAGTGGATCTGTTTTGCCTTTTTGAGCTTCAACATTGAGATTGGTCGTATAAAGCTCTAATGGGCCAGAATTTGAAGACGTGGTGCTTTCACCATCGAGCTCTTCGATTTCTTCTTCGGCTTGGACTTCATCTTTACGTGTGCCATGTGACAAATACTGCGTTAATGTCAAACGGTTGATTTGATGGCGTTTAAGTAAATACACCGCAAATGAATCACGCTCTGAATACATCGCAACTAAAATGTCTGCACCTTCTACAGTGCGGTCATTACCACTCGATTGCACATGGAAAATTGCACGTTGCAAAATGCGATCAAAACTTTCTGTAGGATGTGGTGCTTGATCGCTATTTTCGCCAAGCTTAGGGGTATGTTGTTCTACGTATTCTTCAAGTTCTTTGCGAAGCACAATAATGTCTGCGCCACATGCTTTCAATGCATTAACAGCGGAATCATTATCCAGTAAAGCCAATAATAAATGTTCTACCGTCAAAAATTCATGTCTCTTTTGACGAGCCATGCTGACAGCCAAACGTAGTGATACTTCTAATTGACGACTGAGCATGTAATCCCCTTATTAATCTTTTGGCTCAATCTGACAAAGTAATGGATGACTTTGCGACCGAGCGTAATTATTGACCTGATTTGCTTTAGTCTCTGCGATGTCTCGCGGATAAACCCCTGCAACACCCTTTCCTTCATAATGTACAGTTAGCATTACTTGAGTGGCTTGGTCAAGATTCAAAGCAAAGTATTGTTGTAAAATTTCAATTACAAAGTCCATTGGGGTGTAATCATCGTTCATTAAAACGACAGCATACATAGGAGGACGCTTTAACTCAGGTGGCGCAGTCAATACTTGAATGTCTGAATCACCATCATCCTGCGTACCTTGGCTGAGAGTCGGGTTTAGATGCCAGTCCACTAAACCAGATTGGTAAAATGAATTTTTAATGTCAGATAAACACGTTTGACGCTTATTGGTTCGCATAGGATTTAGGTTTCACACTTAGTTTGCACTTGCTTCAGTTTGAGGAATTTCTGAAAGGAAGGCAGATTGATTTTCAACAGGCTGACCTTTCGACCAGCTAAAACGGCGAATAACGGGTTTAGAACCGCTTAAACGCACTTCAATAAAGTCTGGACTAAAGCCTTTTGGCATGGTCCAACGTCCAGTGAGTCGCTCACTTTCGCTAAAGTTAAAGTTTTTGTCTTCTAAAGGCACTACAAGTACTTCTGTACCCTTAATTAGACGCAGCTCAACACTTCCAGATACATTACTTTTTGACGGACTTACTTGAACGAGATCAAGTTGGTATTCATACGCATTTTCAGGTAATGGTTTAATCGCTAAATGTTGTACTGCAAGCGGCATACCACCACGTTGGCGCAATACTTCACGATACAAAACACCCAAATTACCTGTTAACTCTTGATCATCACGTGCTTTTTTAACAGCCAAATATAAATCATTTGAATTACTTACAGCGACATCACGCTCTTGGATTGCCGCATTCAAACTTTTATTCAGGCCTGCTAATTCAGTTTTTTGCTTTTGCACTACATCAACAAGTTGCTCTGCATCTGCATCATATCCGACCACAGTTAAGCCCTGACGATGACCGATACTATATCCGAGAAAACCGCTGCTCAATGCAAGTACAACTGCACCAATCGCCAGTGGCATATTCGTCTTCATAAAAGGCGTTTTTTCACTGTTTTCAGGTTCTGACTTGAAATTAGATTCTGTATTCGACATCATCATCTCTTATTTTTAGTTCACTCAAGGCACACATTTAAATCCAGTTTTAAATGTGTGTGAAGTTTTAAATCGTTTCTTATGGTAATAAACCAATGCCTTGAAGTCCTGCATTTTCAGCAAAACTAAACATCAAGTTCATATTTTGTACGGCTTGACCTGCTGCACCTTTCACCAAGTTGTCTTGAGCCACCAAAATCACTAATTTTTTCGGCTGAGGTTTGCAAATCGCAATACGTAATTGGTTCGCACCACGCACAGTACGTGTTTCAGGTGAGCTTCCTGCGGGCATAACATCTACAAACTGCTCATTAGCATAGAACTGTTCATATATGCTTTGTAAATCCGCAGAAGCACCTGCGTCTGTTAAATCAATATAGATAGTGCTGAGCATGCCACGAATCATCGGTACTAAATGCGGTACGAATAAAATTTCGTTAAACACACCTTTTTGACCTGAAATATTTTCTAAGGCTTCTACAATTTCAGGATGATGACGGTGACCCGCTACACCATAAGCTTTAAAGTTATCTGCATTTTCAGAATAGATCATACCCAGGCTGGCTTTACGACCTGCACCAGACACACCTGATTTTGCATCAATAATAATGCTTTCAGGTTTCACTAATCCTTCAGCTTTTAATACTGGCGCTAAACCGAGCTGAACAGTTGTTGGGTAACAACCTGGGTTACCAATCACTGAAGCCTTTTGAATTTTTTCACGGTTTAATTCAGACAAACCGTAAACTGAATCTTTTAATAATTCTGGGCAAGCATGGTCTAGGCCATACCATTTTTCAAATTGAGCTAAGTCTTGTAAACGGAAATCAGCAGCAAGGTCAATCACTTTAGTATTTGCAGCAACTAACTCTTCTGCGTGTTTCATTGCTACACCATGCGGCGTCGCAAAAAATACAACGTCACATTGTTTTAGTTCTTCAATATTTAGATCCGAATAGCAAAGGTCTGTATGTCCACGCAAACTTGGGAACATATCATCCACACGGCGGCCATTTTCAGTACGCGAAGTTAAAACTTTCACTTCCGCATTTGGGTGTCGCAGTAAAATACGCAGTAATTCAACACCTGTGTAACCTGTACCGCCGACAATACCTACTGAAATCACGCTCATTACCTCTATTCAAAGTATCCATTTGATGACTGCGTAGTATGACAGGAAGTTGGGGATTTCTGAACTGTTTTGGAGGGTATTTGACTGAATTTTGTTTTAGTAATAAAAATATTAAAATCAAATAGAAACAATCAAAAAATTCAATAAAACAGATCTATTTAAAAATAATCTTTTTCTTTTATACTCTTAATATAATTTTATAACCGCTTAAATCATGACAAAAAACATACATCAACAACCCCAACAAGCACCGCAAACTAATAATGATTGTTTCATCATTATGCCTATTGCTGACCACCCTGATTATAAAAATGGTCACTTCAAGCGAGTATATGAAGATATATTCGCACCTGCTTGTATAGCAGCTGGTTATAAACCTGTTCGTGCAGATGATGTTACCCAAGCAAATCTAATTCATTTAGATATTTTGCAAAAACTACTAGAATCTCCTATGGCAATATGTGATTTAAGCACTCGCAATCCCAATGTACTGTTTGAACTAGGCTTAAGGCAAGCGTTTGATAAACCAACCATATTAGTTCAGGAAATTGGTACTCCTAAAATTTTTGACATTAATATGTTCCGTTACACAGAATATCGAAACGGTTTAGATTATCGTGATGTTCTGTCCGACCAAAAATCAATTCAAAAAGTCTTAGAGGAAACTACATCTGCTGTAAATGAAGGTAAAAGTGTTAATTCAATAATAAAACTTTTATCAATTACAAGTCCTGCAACACTTCAAGACTCGTCCACTTTTGAAGAAAAAGAGTTTTTTAATATATTGAGGTCAGACATCAATAGTTTAAAAGAAGCTATTTTTAGCAAACAGCCTAACTCTTTCAGGGCACATAACTCTCGCACACAAAACAAAAATCTGAAAAATGAGATAAATAAATTATCTTTCCATAAATTTATTACTTTAGGAAAAGACACATTTGGACATAATCTTGATAAATTTATTCAAATGATAACAATTACCTTCGATGTTAAAGACATTCATATTTCAAAAGATAAACTTGATAGACCTTATATAGCAATTACGACATATCAAGATATTTCAGATGAATTACTTTTTGAAATTTCACAACACGCAGATGTAAAAATAGAGGATATCGACGATTTACCATTTTAAAATATTTATTTAATCCACCACCAAGGCATTGGCGTCGTTTTTAGTATTTTCCGATGCTGCTGAAAATTAACATCATGTTTTTGAACTTCAGCCCAAAAATTTGAACTATGGTCAAAATGTTTAGTATGTGCCAACTCATGTACAGCCACATATCGTGCAACTTGCTCTGGAAACAGCACCAATGCGCTATTCAGCATAATATCATGGCGCGCTGAACAGCTTCCCCAGCGCGTTTTGGGCTGACGAATCGAGCACTCACCATATTTCAAGCCTGTTTCACTGCTCACTTGCTTTAAATAAATTGGTAAATACTCTTTGGCATAAGCAATCACAAAGCTTTTTAAATATTGCTCAGGCTGTCGATCACTGATGAATAGTTGATGGCTTTCGTCATCCAAGATAAATGAATGTTTTTGCGTTTGATAAACAACCATTAACGGTTGTTCTAAATTAAATAACTTTAATTTTATTGGCAGACTTCGATCCTGCAGCCCTGCTTTTTCCTGCTGCTTCTGCCATGTCTCAATCATCCATTGTTCTGATTGTTTCAGAAAATCTTGCACTTGGCGCTGTGTACAAAATTGCGGCACTGTTAATTTAATTTGAGTTGGTTCTACTCGCAATCTTAAGCGTGTGGCACGTAATTTTCGAGTGATTTGAATTTCAGGAAGGTTTGGTGTCATTTATTCTTTTTAGAAGCTTATTAATAATGCATAAAATTGAATTTTAAATATTTTCAAAAATATATTAGGAGTCCCTTCTCCCTTAGGGAGAAGGTTAGGATGAGGGGACTTTTAAATTGACCTCTCCCTAACCCTCTCCTCAAAGGAGAGGGAACTTCCATTAGAAATTTAATATAAATCGAAACTCAATTTACAATTAAATTTTCTATAGATTAAACCGCTGTACGCTCTTCAATACCGTTATCGGTCGCAACAACAGCAATATCTGCTTTGTTTAATGCAAAGATACCGTTACACACTACACCCGGAATGTCATTCAAAGTCTTTTCAAGCTCTAAAGCATTTAAGATATTTAAGTTGTGTACGTCTAAAATTACATTACCGTTATCAGTTACTACGCCTTCACGGTACACAGGGTCGCCGCCTAAAGAGACAATTTTACGAGCAACAGCAGAACGTGCCATTGGAATCACTTCTACAGGAAGCGGAAATTCACGTGCCAACTGATCAACCCATTTAGAATCATCTACGATACAAACGAATTTTTTCGCAATAGACGCCACGATTTTTTCACGAGTCAACGCAGCGCCGCCGCCTTTAATCATGTGCATATGACGGTCGATTTCATCTGCGCCATCCACATATGCATCTAAACCACCAACATGGTTCATATCAACCACTTCAATGCCTAATTTTTTCAAACGTTGTGCAGTTGCTTCAGAACTGGCAACCGCAGCTTCGAGTTGAAGCTCTGGCAATAATTCGATGAGGAAGTTCACAGTACTTCCTGTACCTACACCCAAAATACCGCCCTTTGGCAAATGCTTTAATGCAGCTTTTGCGGCAGCTTGTTTCTTTTCATCTTGGGTAGCATACAGACTCATAACTTGGCTCAACTATTTTTTGACATTTGTTGCTGATTTTACAGCCCAAATGTACGGGTGTTTGTTACAATGAACGCTTATTTTAAACTGTTAGATGGAAAATTAACATGCTGTCTCGTTTGGTTCGACAAATATTACAGGCAACGGTCTATGACGTTGCAATCGAAACCCCACTCGAAGCAGCGCCACGAATTAGTGAAAAACTAAACAATAACATTCGCTTTAAACGCGAAGATTTACAACCTGTCTTTTCTTTCAAGCTACGCGGTGCCTACAACCGTATTAGTCAATTACCGAAATCTCAGTTGGAACGTGGCGTTATTACTGCTTCTGCAGGTAACCATGCTCAAGGCGTGGCGTTATCTGGTAAAAAGTTGGGTATTCGCGCCATTATCGTTATGCCTAAAACCACACCAGACATTAAAGTACAAGCGGTTAAACGCTTAGGCGGTGAAGTGGTTCTGCATGGCGATTCTTTTGACGTAGCCAATAAATACGCAATCCAATGTGCAAAAGATGAAGGTATGACCTTTATTCCACCTTATGACGACGAACTCGTTATGGCCGGTCAAGGAACCATTGCCAACGAAATTTTGCGTCAATGGCGTGATGTGGATTATGTCTTCGTTGCTGTGGGCGGTGGCGGTCTCATTGCCGGTGTAGCCGCTTACTTAGGTGATGTGGCACCTCACGTTAAAGTCATTCCTGTTGAATATGATGAATCAGCATGTTTAAAAGCAGCATTTGAAGCCAATGAACGTGTCATTCTGCCATCTGTAGGTTTATTTGCCGACGGTACAGCAGTTGCACAAATTGGTGAAAAACCATTTGAAGTGATTCAGCTACAAAAATCAGATAACTCAGGCCCAATTGTTGAGCGTGAAGTTGTACTGGTAAATACAGATGAAATCTGTGCAGCGATTAAAGATACCTTTGATGAATGCCGTAGCATTGTTGAACCATCTGGTGCAATGGCGCTTGCAGGTATCAAGAAGTATGTTGCAGAGCATGGTCTAGAAGGCAAAAATATGGTGTCGATTGTATGCGGCGCCAATATGAACTTTGACCGTCTGCGCTACATTGCGGAACGTACTGAACTGGGTGAACGCAAAGAAGCGATCTTTGCTGTGACCATTCCAGAAGAAAAAGGTTCATTCCTCCAATTCTGCCGCGCACTACAAGGCCGTAACATCACTGAATTTAACTACCGCGCTAGTAATTCTTCTGCTGCTCAAGTCTTTGTGGGAATCAGTCTCAAAAATGGGGAGAAAGAACGTCAGGAAATTTTTGAAACTTTAAAATTCCAATACGATGTAGATGATCTTTCTGATGATGAAGTCGCTAAGCTTCATATCCGTTATTTAATTGGCGGACATGCAGACATTGAAAATGAACGCCTATTCCGCGTGGAATTCCCAGAACGTCCGGGCGCACTACTGACTTTCTTAGAACGTCTTGGTCCGACCCATAACATCACCCTATTCCATTACCGTAACCACGGTGCTGCTGAAGGTCGTGTATTGGTGGGTATGGAAGCAACGGATGCGAAACAAAACCCAGATGGTTTAATTGAAACATTGGAAAATATTACCTATCCATATGTTGAGATTACCAATAACCTCGGTTATCAACGTTTCTTGAAATAAATAAAACTTCTATAAAAAAGCTGGGATCTAGATTCCAGCTTTTTTATTTGCATCAATTCTTTTCTACATCAAAATAAACATATTCATTAATTTAATTCATCAACGCTGTCATTGTTGTTAAATTCACCACGCCCTATAATCCATTGAAAATAAAAAAATGGATAATTAAAATTGAATATTTATGCCTTATTTATGATCGCCATTGTGGGTTTAGGTGGATATTTTTATGCATATCCGGCTTATCAACTTAAGCAAGAGGAAGATAAGATTCGTCAAAGTATGAAACAAATTCCAAATCAGTTACGTACGCAAAATCTAGAAAATATTTACGGCTATACCGCGCAGGCTGAAATGTTGAATCAATATCCAAATTACATTGTATATATTCGCTTTGATGAGCTAAGTGATCAAACTGCTCCAGAACCTGTTCAAGCCATCATCCGTGAATTTTCATGCGATGGCTTAAACCGTTTAAAGAACAATTCTGAGCTTGTTCGTAAAGCCACTCTAAAAGTCATTAAAGAAGATCAACATCAATTTCAATATATTCTAAAAAATAAACTAGGCTATGAAATTTTTAAATATCAACAGGTTATGGATAATTGCCCCAATATTGCTGAACTTTATGCCTATCAAAACGCTGAAGAAATTAAAAATTAAAGCTTTTCGGTTTAGATGGATTATGTAAATTTTCATAGCCGCTCTAGGCTGAACAAGCTAACATCAACATATTCAATAACTTTAGAATAATTTAGGAATACGGCATGGCTCAATTCGCTGTGATTGGCTTAGGAAGTTTTGGCGCAACTGTAGCCACTGAACTCATGGGTTTAAAACACGATGTCATTGGAATCGATAGCAACAAAAAGTTTGTTGAAAGTATTTCGGACCAACTGACCCATGCAGTGATTGCTGATGCAACAGATGAGCACGTTTTACAAGAACTCAATATTCAAAATTGTGAAGCCGTCGTTGTCGCAATTGGTGAAGATATTGAAGCCAGCATCTTATGTGTGCTCCATCTTAAAAACATGGGGATCAATAAAATTTGGGCCAAAGCCAAGTCCAAAGCGCATCACATGATTTTAACCCATTTAGGCATCAGCAAAATCATCCATCCTGAAGAAGATATGGGTGTCCGTGTTGCCCAGTCACTGAGTTATCCAATGGTGAGCCGCTACATGGTACTCGAAGATGATCATTATTTGGTGAAAGTTGAAATTAAAGAATCACAACAAGGCACGCGTCTAAATCAAATTATGGATCATGTCCCAGAAGTGAAGACGATTTTGCATAAACGTGGCACCGAGCTTCAATATAGTTTAGATCCGAACCTGATTTTACAAACAGGCGATATTTTAGTGGTTGAAGGTTTACTCGAACATTTACGTCGACTGGCTAAACACTTTAAAGCAACTTTGTAATCAGCGTCTTGCTCCTTTTGTACATAATCACGCAAGATGACAGTAGAAAAACATGAAACTGCACAATAAACAGCGTAATACCATTAATCTCAGCCCACCCAGTATTTTGGCATTGGGTTTTCTTGGGCTTATTATCATTGGCACCTTGCTGTTAAAACTCCCTTATTCACATCATGGCGATTTAAGTTGGATCAATGCCCTCTTTACAGCGACCTCAGCCGTAACCATTACAGGACTTTCGGTTGTAAATGTCGGCGAAGCCTATACTGTGTTTGGTAAAGTCGTGATTATGGGTTTACTACAATGCGGCGGTCTCGGCTTTATGACCTTTGCGATATTGGCCGCTATGAGTTTGTCCCCTAAAATTGGGCTAAAACAACAAATTATGGCTCAAGAAACTATTGGACAAACCAGCCTTGCCAAAGTGACCATGACCATCAAAGGCGTACTGCTGTATTCGCTATTTTTTGAAATGGTGGGAACGGTTATTTTGACCATCGCTTGGATGCAAGAATACAATTTTAACCAGGCCCTGTTTTATGCTGCCTTTTATAGTGTTTCAGCATTTAATAATGGTGGGTTTTCATTATTTCCCAATAGTTTAATGAGCTTTGCTGACCGTTATTTCATTACGTTTACCATCAGTATGCTTTATATTATTGGGGGTATCGGCTTTTTGGTACTAATGGACATTAAGCGCAATAAAAGTTGGAAAAAACTCAGTACCAATAGCAAGCTGATTTTATCGACCATTGCAGGCTTAAATGTCTTTGCCTTCATCACCATTTGGTTATTAGAAGCCAATAATGCGGCTACCCTAGCCACGATGTCACTTGGTGACCAAGCCCTCAACGCGTGGTTCCATGCAACTGTTCCGCGCTCTTCGGGTTTTAACAGCTTACCTATGGAAAGCATGAGCGATGCATCATCACTCGTAACGATGTTACTGATGTTTATTGGTGGTGGTTCTCTCAGTACAGCTGGTGGCATCAAAGTCGGGACGTTTATTATTGTTGTACTCAGTGTGGTCAGTTTTTTAAGACGTGAAGACGAACTGCGTGTGTTTAACCATTCTGTTTCAGAAAAAACGACCTTCAAAGCATTAGCAGTGATTTTCATTACAGTGACGTTGATTTTCATTGGTTTTTTCAGTCTATTGCTACTCGAACCTGACAAACGCTTTTTAGACTTACTCTTTGAAGCAGTGTCCGCTGCCTGTACAGTAGGCCTATCTCGTGGCATTACCAGTGACTTACAACCCGCCAGTTTAGTCGCCCTGATGTTATTAATGTTCGCAGGCCGCCTTGGACCCTTAACACTAGCTTATCTGATTGCTACACCGAAGAAGAGTCGTTTAAAACACCCGCCTTCTGAGATCCAAATCGGTTGATTTGTACATTTTCACTCAGCCATAAAAAACCACGCCGTAGCGTGGTTTTTTATTTGCGAAGCATTAGAACCAATTCATTAATGACACACCGACACCGACATAGGTTGCACGATGGTTATAGTCAATCAGGCTTTCACCATAGCCATCAAACAATTGAACTGTGCCGCGTAATTTACCATTGATTGGGAAAGTCCAATCAAACTGCACAGCACCATGTGAGTCATCACCACCTTTCAGTGAATGACGTAACATTAAACTAAAGTCATGATCTTTATGACGATAAAATGCTGTTAAATCCCCACGTCCCACATAATCGGTAATATCTGGGTTGTTATCATCTTTGGTATCTTCTTCGAAACGATACCAAGGACGTAACATCAGTGCAAAATTGTCACGTTCAAAGCCAAGATTTAACATGACACGGTTCCAACTCCGCGATAAGGGATCAGAACGTCCATTAGACTGATGGTTAAAGGTTAAGCCCAGCATACGCCAGTTCAAACCCAAGAGTTCATAGTTGGTACGAAAAACCAGACTGGCTTCAGGTTCATAGTTGGTTTCACGGAATGGTCGAGATTCATCTTCGTTATAGACTTGCCAACGAGAAGACTGGGTATAGCCCAACCAGATATCACCATTATCACCAAATAAGTTTTCAACAGCTTTGGTTTTTAATGACAATTGGAACTTGGCTTCCATCGATTTCAGGTTTTGTTCCTGATCGGCTTGTACCGTGTTGTTTTCATTCGGGCTTGATGGACGTTCATTTTTATCCGATGTCCAATATCCCGGCATTAAATACACAGGTTGATAGCCGCGAATATTCCATGTTCCCAATTTACTTTCTGGAGAAAGCTCCCAACGACTATCCAATAATGAAAGATTTGGATTGAGGTTCGGTGCTTCTACAGCAAATAAACGGTCCGTAAACGCATGACTGACTTTTTCTTTCAAAGTCAGCTTTTCAGTCGGCTCAGGTTTAATTTCTTGGGCGGCTTGGCGCTCAGAAACCAACATTTCTTTTTCACCAGGTTGCACTTTAAACAAAGCGTCATAACACGATAATCGCTCTGCATTTGACTCAAGTGCCACACATGCTTCAGCGGTAGCTGGTTTAACAGCCACTTCCGCATTTTGTGCATTTACAGTATTGACATACATTGAACTGAGCGCAATGAGGCTCAGTTGCAATGTCGTACGCTCAAGAGATTTGAACGCCATAAAAACCCCTTTTTTGTTTTAATTCACTTGTTTTATTTCGAAACCAAGCTCAACCAAAGCATCTCGCTTAGCCACCGGTGCAACCACAGCTTTTGTCGGTTGTTGTTCAACCAAGTACGCCACAGCAACACGTTTTAGATCTTCCAAAGTCACATTCAAAAGACGTTCACGTAACATTTGACGGAAAGCTGGAGTGCGTTTATGCAATAAAGCATAACAAGCTGTAATAGCTTCACCCGCTGGTGACCCTGGTTTATCCATGCTGGCAATTAGACCCAAAATCGCTTCTTCTAGCTGATGCGGTTGTTGTTCAGCATTCAGTAGCCACTGCACACTTGCGTCAAAATCTTTAAACGTTTCAGCTAAACGTGGGTCACGGTAGCTATAGAAACGGAATGAACATGCATTACCGTCATAGCTTGCACCACCACCATAAGCACCACCTTTTTCACGAATCGCGCTATGCAAGAAGCCATTACGCAAATAAGCCGCCAAAATCATTAAAGGTGCTGCATCAGGATGCGACACTTCCACCGCAGGATATGCTGAAGCGCAGAACTGAACATTGGCTTGAATGAGCCAAGCTTCGTCATTGTTGCTATCTGCAAAATTCACTTGAGTTAAAGCATGTGGGTTATCATCAATCGCCACTTTATCCCAAATGGTTTGAACTTCCTCAACCAATCGGTCTGAATGATGTTCTTCACACACCACCAAGAATTGTTTTGGTGCTTTAAGCAAACGGTTATGAATTAACTTAAGCTCATCAATCAAGGCATTATAAGCAGTGTCATCTTGCTCAATTTTGCTGACAAGTTCTGACAACCAGTTCAGCGCGCCTAGGCCTGTATTATGATAATCACGTAACGCCAATGCACTATGTTGACGACCTGCAATTTGCATTGCATAGCTATGACCAGAGCCAGAAACACGTGAATGCCAACGTGCTTTACGTTGTTGCAATAACTCTACGATACGGTTTTTCTCATCAAAACGTAGCTGTTCAAAAGCCAATTTCAATAAGCGAATGGCTTCAAGATTATTCACCAATGATTTAGTGGTCAACGTTAGCCAAGCACTAATTTGACCTTTATCGTCCACTTTTGAACGCAGCGATGCGCCCATACCTAAACCGCCACTCACAGCTGTTTGCAACTGTTGTAGCTCTAAGTAGTCGTATTCACCTGCACCAACTTCACCCATCAAAATCGATAAGAGATTGAAATACGGCGATTGCACCACTTCATCAGGAATCTGAATCAAAACTTGTTGGTAATAAAGACCATTGGTGCCTGCATGGTAAAGATTTAACGGCGTATCCAAGCCATTACTGATAATTTCGCGTAATTGACCTTGTACAATCTGTAATTGTGCAGGAACGTCTTCCAAACCTACTTTAGGCAATAGGTTCAAATCATCTGGGGTATCTTGACGAATGTTCAGTGCTTCAGTCTGCGCAATAATCTCTGCTTTTTGCGCTTCAGTTAAGTTCGCAACAATTTCTTTTAAACGTGCTTTTTCTGCTGCCGCTTCCAACGCATTTTTTTCAGCATCTGGAACCAAAGTTAATTGCACACGATGTTGATTGTCAAGCAAGTAGGTTTTGATTAAGTTAGATAACCACATTGGGTCTTTCAACTCTTCCTTCACTTGTTCAATGGCCGTATCCACATCCCAGACATCCACAGGGTCTGAATGGTGAATCGCACTGCTTAAACCATTCAGAATTAAGCTTAGGCCATATGGTGTACCATCACCATTGATTTCACGCTGATGCAATTCAATTTGATGCAAAATCGCCTCAACTAAAGCCGGGTCAACAGGCTTAGCCGCAACGTCTTCTAATACTTTAAACACGCCATTTTTAAATTGTTCTGCATGCTCAGGGTTGGAACCTTGAATTGCACAGTAGAACGTCATTTCATAGTTTGAGTCATCTACGCCCATGAATGGACCAGTAGACTGTGCATAACCACAGGTTTCTAAGTAATGACGTAATGGCGAAGCAGAATCTTCAAGCAATACCCCCTCAACCAAACGCATCCCTAAACGTAATTTGATATTACTTGCTTCAGGCAATAACCAAGAAAGCACATGATAGGTTTTGTCTTTGAGGTCTTCAGCATCAACTGCATACGTTTCAGTTACAGTTACAGGCGCAGTTAAGCGGCGCTCAGGTTTTGAATATAGCGTTTGACCTTTTTCAAATTTTGACAAAGCAAGCGTTTCAAACTGTTCTTGTAAATTATATGCAGGCTCATTACCAAAGGTCATAAACACCGCATTACTTGGGTGATAATGTGATTTGTAGAAACTTACCAACTCTTCATAGCTTAAGTCAGGAATGTCTTTCGGATCACCGCCTGAGTTGTAATGATATGTCGTTTCTGGGAATAAATGATGTGCAAGTTGGTGATACAACTGATCTGAAGGTGAACTCATTGCACCTTTCATTTCATTAAATACCACGCCTTTATATACAGCTTCGCCATTTTCTAGCTCAATACGAATCCCTTCTTGCGCAAAATCAAGGGGGTTCAAATTCGCAGCAAAAGCAGCATCCATATAAACTTCTAACAAGTTTTGGAAATCTTTTTTGTTTTGCGTTGCAAATGGATATGCCGTCCAATCCGCTGCGGTAAACGCATTCATAAACGTATTGAGGGAACGACGAATCATTAAAAAGAATGGGTCACGTACAGGGAACTTTTCTGAGCCACACAGTGCCGTGTGCTCAAGAATATGCGCCTCACCTTTTGAATCCATCGGCTGCGTACGAAAGGCAACTAAAAATACATTTTCATCATGGTTTGTGGCTAAGTGATAATGCACTGCGCCAGTCACTTTGTGTTTATATTCAGACACTAAAATGTCTAAAGCTTCAACATGATGTTGACGAATCAACTGAAACGCGGGATGTACAGTTTGAGAAATGGTTTCAGTGACATCTACAGTCATGTGTGCTCCTAATCTATTCATTTAAATTAGGCAAAGTATACCTTAAAAAATCACAACTAGATTCACCGAAACGACATTTCCAACTGTTTTAATCAACTTGAACTTTAATTTTAAAAATCACTTGTTTTCGCACTAAAACATTTAGACTGGTTTTATGGATTGCCTATCATTTCGAGTTGACCAATAGACACAAATCACAATCGCCAACAGCAATACAAAGGAAGCCATAAAGCGACTTAAATCCAATCCACCTGAACTGATTGGCTTATCTAAAAAATCGCCGACAACTGCGCCCAATGGACGTGTCAATACAAAAGTAGCCCAAAATAAAATCGTCTTTGAGACCCGACTAAAAAAGTACAACAATGCCATCAATAGAATTAAACCACCAAATAGCCAAATGCCACCGCTATAGCCTAATCCTGCACTATCGGAAGTCCAGTCCCCCAAAGCCGTACCTAATGTTTGAGAAAATGTAATCGTCAACCAATAAAAGATCTGTGTTCGCGGCAAATTCACTACACTTGGATTGATCGATCCTTCGACTCGATACCAACTAAAAAGCGATATGAGCACCAAACTCAGCAACAGCAAACTACCACCCAAGTAGCCAATCCCTAAAGAACGATCTACAAAATCCGCTAAAGTCGTACCGACCGTTGTACTGGCAATAATCGTGGCCCAATATAAATAAGGTTTATAGACTTTGGACTGTATTTGAAAATACAGCAAACTGATAAATATGCCTGCGAAAATAAAGGTACTGAGTAGATAGCCCAAATTTAAGGACATGGACAATGCATCACCACTGGTTTCACCAAAGGTGGTCGCAAAAATTTTGGTCAACCAAAACAGTGCGGTAATCTCAGGGACTTTTTTAACATAGTTTTGTAGCTCATGCACTTGCATATACTTCACTCTATGCAGTTATTTTGATGCTTATATCTTCGATAACTAAAATGAATTTTTGCTTAAAACTTTGCTTAAAATAAGGCGCTCTTTTTTAGAATTATCACAAGAAAAAAGCATCCGATATCGGATGCTTCATTTACAGTATTTAGAGTCTATTTTGGTATTTAAAACTAAACCAGATATTTAAAATAATTATAATTTGGATGACTTTCGACATAGACATAATTCTGTTTTTGATAGAATTTGGCAGCATTTTTAAGCTCAGTATTTAAGCACAGTGCAGAAAAGTGTTTTTTTGCACCCTTTTCCAATTCCACCAATAGCTGCTTACCCACGCCATGCTGACGGTACTGCGGATGCACATAGAAACGGCGAACTCGTCCAATCCGTTCTTCTACACCAGTATCACCCCATTGCTGATTTAAACCGCCACAAGCAATCAATTTATCGCCATCATAAGCAAGCAATAATTGCTCACCCGTTTGGTCAAAACGATTTTTACCACTTTGATATTCTTCAATTAAACGGTGTATAAATGTATAGCCTTCATGCTGCGCCAAAGCAGCAATATTTTCGATTTGAGCAGGAAGTTGCTCTGCTGGACGAATCGTAATTTCCATATATTCACACTTTTAATCTGTTATCTATTTATGATGACCAAATCATCTTGATTCAGTCTGAACACCCTATAGCTCTATAAAAGTAAAATTTTTCGATTTGCACAATAGCAAAGCTGATTAAAACGGCAACTAATTCAAAAAAAATGTAAAAATATAATGGATTTGCCCGATTTTTATACACACCTGTCCTTTAATTGAATTTTCTTCAACAAACTACAGCAATCCTGAGCATTCGTGTAAACTTAGCACTTTCATTTTTTGATGTGATTATACAACATGGCAACTGTTGACCTTTTTGCAATTGGTAATGCACTTATTGACCAAGAATTTAAAGTCTCTGACGAATTCCTAATTCAACACAATCTGCAAAAAGGTACGATGCAACTGACTGATGGTGATACTCAAGCAGCCCTTTATAACAATCTAAAAGCGACTCAAGAATATAAAGGTCAAGCTTCTGGTGGTTCTGCAGCAAATACTACGGTTGCTTTTAGTGCTTTAGGCGGAACTGCATTTTATGGTTGTCGTGTCGGCAATGATGACTTAGGTCAAATTTACCTAAATGGTTTAAACGACGCTGGCATCCAAACTGCAACTCAATCAATCAGTGAAGGTGTAACTGGCACATGTATGGTATTGGTCAGCCCTGATTCTGAACGTACGATGCATACTTACCTCGGTATTACTGCTGAATTAACTGATAGCCAAATTGATTTTAGCAACTTAAATACTGCGAAATGGTTATATATCGAAGGTTATCTTTCTACATCAGACAGCGCACGCCTAGCGGTAAAACAAGCACGTCAAATCGCCAAAGCCAATGGTGTACAAATTGCATTGACCTTATCTGATCCAGCAATGGTGCAATATGCACGTCAAGGTTTAGATGAGTTACTCGATGATGGCGTGGACTTATTGTTCTGTAATGAACAAGAAGCGCTAATGTACACCGAAACAGATCATTTAGATGCTGCACTTGCTAAATTGCAATCACTAAGCAAACACATTGTCATTACATTAAGTGCCAAAGGTGCCTTAATCCATAATGAAGCAGCAACATTTACCGTGCCAGGTCGTAAAGTTACCGCAGTAGATACCAATGGTGCAGGTGATGCATTTGCTGGTGCTTTCCTATATGCACTGAATGCAGGTCATGACTATCAAACGGCTGCTGAACTTGCTATCCTGATTTCAAGTGAAGTTGTGGCTCAGTTTGGTCCACGCCTAGCAGTTGAAGACTATGCTCAGCTTTTACAATCATTTCAAAAGGAATGTGCTTAATGTTTAAAATTTGCATGACGGATGATGTGCCAGAACGTGAAGCACGATCATTCGAAACGCCTGAAGGTGAAACGATTTTTATCACCCAACGTGATGGCATGTTTTACGCTTATCAAAATAACTGCCCACACTTGCACGTAGAACTTGAGTTTCTAGAAAATCAGTTTCTAGATCGTGACCAAGAATTTATTGAGTGCTCAACACATGGCGCCCTGTTTATGGTCGAATCTGGGGAATGTATTTCTGGTCCATGCCAAGGTCAAGCCCTTGAAAAAGTGAACATTAACGTGCATTCTGATGGTGGAATCTACCTCACAGAAGAATAAACACTGGAATACAACCATGTCCGCATTTTTAACAGACTATAACTTAATACCCTTTCATTTAAGTTTATTGGCCGTACTGTTATTGGGCATGGTTGAAACCATTGGCTACTATATCAATATTAGTCCTAGCCAAGTTTTAAAAAGAATTGCCCCTCAGCGCATACAAGAGTTGGCATTATTGAATGTCAAATTTTCCAAGTCTCTGATTTTGTTCTTTTTACTGATGAATTTTAGCTTTGCAGGCTATGTACTTCAGTTTTGCATCCACGCCAAAGAAGGTCAATTCGTTCCCGCTTATTATTTAATTTTACCTGCGTTGATCATTGCCATATTCTTTACGGTATTTATGATTCATTGTTTGGATCAGGTTGTCCCGCCCAAATATAAAAAACAAACCGTTAACCTACTGGGTCGTTTAGCCACAATTTCAAGTGGAAATGCCCGTCCCGGCTTTTCAGCTCAAGCGCGGGTGCGTGATGAGTTTGGTCAACTACATTATGTGCAAGTTGAGCCAGAATTTGGTGAGTTAGAATTTCAGTCGAAAATCATTTTGATTCGTCAAAAAAAATCACACTATATTGGCAAAAAAATCAGTGTGTCGAACCGTTTATTTAATCCATCTTAGCGTCACATTGTTATCATTTTTCAAATCATAAAAAAGCCAGTGTTCACTGGCTTGTATTCAATAAAATACCTAAATCGATATTTTGATTAACGCTTCAGGAAACCTGAGACCAAATTCATCACTTGTTGAATATCAGCATTCGCTTCTTGCTGATTGGTTTGTCCAGCTTGTGGCGTCAATGAGTCAATAATTTGCGGCAATACCCTTGAAATTGCGCTATATACATCTTGTTTCTGAGTTTGTGTTTCTTGTGCAACTTGCTCCACTTCGGCATCATCAAATAAATTTTGTACTTGTTGATTAGTCACAGCAGCATTATCACCAGGGCCTGTAGATACCCAATCATCAACCTGACTGCTCAAGCCCTGTCCACGTAATTTATCCAAAGCACCTTGTAGGCCACCTTGTTTTTGAATCCAAGCCAGCACCAGAGGTAACACTGCTACTAAAATGGTTGATGCATTACCACCGCTACTACGTTGCTGCGGCTGCGCTGCACCACCCAGTTGGCCCAACACAGAGCCTAAAATTCCACCCAAACCACCCGCTTGGTTTTGAGCATTGGTTTGGGTATTTTGAGTGCCTGCATTTGCGCCCAATTGACCCAGCACCGAACCTAAAATACCACCCAAACCACCTTGTTGATTTTGATTGTTTGCACCACCAAGGGCCTGCTTTGCTAAAATCTCAACAATATTATTTAAATTTGTCATTTTATTTTTCCCAGTGAAACCTAGATAAACTTAATTACAGCATACGTGGGAAAACACAGATTTATCATAAATGTTTGTTAATTTTTGCAATTTCTCGCAGGCTAAGTATTTGTTACCAACGGAATTTATCCCAGTTTTCAGGATTTGCCCAAAATTTAGAGTTAAACCAATCTGGAATATGTTTATAAGTCAAAATATTAAACTGCCATAAAGCAAAATCACTTTCATGCGTGGTTTTATCAATGAGCTGAGTAAAGCCTAAAGCACGTAATAATTGTTCATCGTGTAACTTACTCACCACCACGATGCGTTTGGCAAATAGGTCACGCAATTTTACCAACATCTGAGTTTTCTGCTGCTGATCCAAACTCAACATCATTTCAGTATCAAGAATCACAAATCCAAGGTCAAAACGCTGGGTAAAAGGCAGATTTAAAAACTCAGTTACGTTAAAATGTTGCCATTGAATTGGATGAAATTGATTGTATTGCTCAAGATCCTGACCAATACAGATGGCGGTTGAAATGGGCTGCTCTTTTGACAAATCGTCTAGCATAGAAGTGATGACATTTTGTTCAGCCATTGACCGCATCCTTAATAATGAAGTGAGTATTCGTATGGAACTACAAGGCATTTGCCATAAAATGCATGCAGGTCTTAAAGACCTTAGTGTAACTGATCAACATACACACAAGGCAAATGTTGAGTATAAATTTATTCTAGATCGCTCAGAAGTTGATCTTCCGTTTAGCCTTGGCCAAGAAATTGAAATCGAAGCCACGGGAAATATCTACTGCATTTCTTGCGGTGCAAAAACGCCTAAATCGTATTCACAAGGTCATTGCTTCAAATGCATGAAGACTAAGGCTTCTTGTGATATGTGCATTATGAAGCCTGAAACCTGTCATTATCATCTCGGGACTTGCCGTGAAGATGATTTTGCCCATGAAGTTTGCTTTCAACCGCATATTGTCTATTTAGCCAATTCGAGTGCCTTAAAAGTTGGGATTACTCGACTTGGTCAAATGCCTACACGTTGGCTAGACCAAGGTGCGACGCAAGCTTTGCCTATTATGAAAGTTGGTTCACGTCGTTTATCTGGTCAGCTTGAAGTCATGTTTGGTACGCAAGTGGCCGATAAAACCGATTGGCGTAAATTGCTCAAAGGTGAAGCAGATCCAATCGACCTAATCGAAATTCGCGACCAATTGGTAGAAGAATTCGCACCAAAAATTCAGACCATTCGTGAAGAATTTAGCCAAAATTTAGAATTTAATGAAACCGTTGAACTACTAGAAGATGAATTGCCACGCCAATTTATCTACCCAGTAGATGAATATCCTGAAAAAATCAAATCGCATAATTTGGACAAAACACCAATTATTCGAGGAAAATTACAAGGGATTAAAGGTCAGTATCTGATTTTGGATACCGGTGTGATCAATATTCGTAAATACACGGGCTATGAAATTAAAGTACGAACTTAAATCGACTCAAAGTGTCTAATTAAGTTTAAAAAAGCGAGATATTTCTCGCTTTTTTTCACACACTTTACCGATTTGATTCATTGAACAGTTGAAAGAAACTTTAAATATGGCAGCGCCATTAACTGCTCCGCTTCTAAGATAGGCATATGACCAACATGGTCTAAAATCAGAGGCTTTTCGGCTTTTTTAAATAAGCGTCTCAGTTCTTCTGCCACTTCAACATTGATAATCTGATCTTGCTTCCCCCAGATAATAAACACAGGTGCATCAATGCCTCGTGCAGCCAAAGCAAAGGACTCTGGCGTATACAAGGTCGCCATTTTTTGCAGTTGCTCCACCATTTTATTGGTTTGTTTAGACTGAACTATCATCAACTTTTCTTGCCCAATTTTTAATTCTTGTGGAATAAAAGGCGGGGATTGCATCACGATCTTCATCACGCGATCAAAATCACCAGTTTTTCTGACCACTAGCTCTGCAAGCTTTGCCGTATCTTTTAGATACGCTGTATTGCTCGACTTAAAGACACCTGCCGAATCCACCAACAATAAAGATTTCACTTCTAAGGGATACTGAGCACTATAGAGCATGGCAATTGCACCACCCATCGAATGCCCTGCGATATGTAAATTTGGATCTAACTTTGCAGCATCAATAAAACGTCGTAATTTTTCAGTTAAATTTGGAATCGATAGATCAAATTGATCTGCGACAATAGTTTCTCCATGTGCTGGCAGATCTGGAATAATGACATGATAGTTGGCCGTTAAATAACGGGCAACGCGGTTCCAATTATCACGTGTGCCTGACAAACCATGCAGCAACAACAGCGTCGGTTTTTGTGGATTTCCGCCTTCACTGTATGTCCATTCGATTTCATTATTTTTGACTTTTTTACTGGTCAAGCCCGCCCAAGCTCTTTCCTGCTCTAGAACATTTTGAAAGTTTAGTTCTGCAGCTTGAATACTACTGGCAACGCAAATCGTTAGTAGCATCTGTATCATGTGTTTAAAAAATGATCCATCCATCGCAATAACGGATTCTTTAAACGTTTACATTGAGGCATATACAGAGATATCATCCGCTTAATCCTTTGTCGTGATGAGTTATTTCGTCTTCATATTATTTTTTTGAGAACACCAATCTACGATGCTAGAGTCGATATTTCATTTGCCAAATCTTTTAAATAAAAATTATATCTGTAAATTTAAGTCAAAAAAAACCAGCTCAGAAGCTGGTTTTTTTAAAGCTGCCTTAATTATTTAATTTTGGCATGATCTTTTAGATAACGTGTGTAGTCATCAAATTCTTGCTGACCACGAAGCTGTTGATAAAGTTTTTTTAACTCATCTAACTGCTCACCCGTTAATGCCGCATCAGATTGTTTATTCACTGCAGTCACAGCAACTACAACCAACTCATTTGGTAGATTGGTTGTAGTAACAGACCAATGACCTGCTTTCGGCGCTTTTACGCTAAATGCAGCACGTTGAATTTCACGTTTCAACAAACCATCCGCACGAGTGAAGGTACCCGCATTTTCAAAGTTTAAATTGCCTTTCGCGACTGAAGCAGCAGGTTTTGCAGCAAACTCTTTCAATGTCGCTTGAATCTGAGCTTTTGCAGCATCAAACGCTTTCTTTTCAATCAGCTGAGTTTTCACATGCGCTTTCGCTTCAGCTAAGGTTTGAACACCTGCAGCATGATAGTTACGCACTTTTACCCAAACTACATCACCGTTTTTCAACTGAATGCTAGATGAAACATTACGTTCACCATTTTTAACATCATCGTTAAACAATTTAACTTTGACGTTTGCATCACTTAAAACTGGATGTTGCGATGCTAATGTTAAGCCATTCAATGATTGAACTTTTACACCTTTCACTTCTTGACCCACGACATCAAGGGCATCACTGCTCACAACCATATCATTGAGGCTGTTTACAGTGTCAGAAAAAACATTGGCTTTTTTCGAAGCAGCGACTTCTGCTTGCAGACGAGCTTTTTCTTGTTCAAATGAAGCCACTTTTACAGCTGGCGCCACTTTTTCGATCAAGTGATAACCACTGTCTGTTTTCACTGGAGCAGTCACTTGACCAGCTTGAGCACCTTCAACTGCTGCATCAAATGCATCACCAAATACACCTTTTTCATAAGCAACCAGTTCACCACCTTTTACTTTAGATTCAGGATCTTCAGAGAATTGCGCAGCAGCTTGGTCAAAGCTTAAACCCGCTTTAATTTTAGCTTGAACACTTTCAGCCAGTTTTTTAGCTTCGGCATCTGAACGATTGTCCGCAGTGATCATAATGTGCTTAACGATAGGTTTAACTGACTTCTGTGCATTCTCAACAAAGCTGTTATACGCTTCTTTCAGTTCAGCATCAGTTGCAGCTTCTACAGGTGCAGTAATATTGGCAGGTGTTAATACGACAAAATCTGCATCAACACTAGTTGCTTGCTTAAATTTGTTTTTATGCTGCTCATAATAAGCGGCAATTTCAGCATCAGATACTTTTACATTTTTCTTGTAATTTTCAAGATTAATGCTCGCCAACTGAATACTACGTTGTTCCGTTTGTAAGTTCGCAATTTGCAAGATATCAAGCTTACTCACCAATGCATATTCCATAAATGTTGTAGACAACATTTTTAAAGCATGGTCTTTACGTAAATTATCAATGAATGTGCGATTTGTCATACCAATCGATTCGAGGTATCGCGCAAACGCTTCATCAGAAAATTGACCATTGACTTGAAAGCTTGGCTGCTGATGAATCATTTGCACAATTTGTGCATCACTCAAGCTAATGCCTAATTTATCAGCTTGTTGCAATAGCAATTGGCGTGAAACCAAAGTATCCATCGCTTTATTGCTAATGAAATTTTGATTCAATAATGTTTCATCACCCTGAGCATATGCAAGATATTGTTCTTTTAATGAGTTCGTCAGTGCTTCGAGTTCTTTTTGAGAAATTTCAGTACCGTTTACAGTCTTTGCTGCATCTTTAGATCCACCACTAAAATATCCTTCAATACCTACAAGTGCTAAAGGGGTCAAAAACAAAACGAGCAAGACCTTGCCCAGCCAACCCTTAATGACTTTACGAAACGATTCCATAAGTATTCCAATATTTTATTTGCGGTGAATTTTAACCGAAAACCCGAGATGAATGAATGCGATATATCAATTAATCACATTTACCAATAAAAAACGCGCCAATTTATGGCGCGTCTCATGTGCTTAATAAGATTAAGCTACAGAATCTTTCAAGCCTTTACCCGCTTTGAAGCTAGGAACTTTGCTTGCTTTGATTTCTAAAGTCGCACCAGTTTGTGGGTTACGACCAGTACGTGCAGCGCGTTCTTTTACGCTGAAAGTACCGAAACCAACTAAAGTAACTGTATCACCAGCTTTTAATGCATTGGTAACTGCAGCAATTGTAGCATCTAAAGCTTTACCGGCATCGGCCTTAGATAATCCCCCATTTTCGGCAATTGCATCAATTAATTCTGATTTATTCATGAAAATTACGTCCTCTTAATATCGTTTATTTAAGGTTCAAGAATTTGTATAAAACGCCATAACGCCTTTATAGCAATGCTTTAGGGTTAAACGCAATACTCCTCAACCTCTTTTTATAGAATTTTTTGACGAAAAAAACCTTGAAAATTCGATAATATTAAAAAAGTTAGTGTTTTTTTAATATTTCGGCCCTCAGTTGGGCATTTTCTTCGGCCAATTGGTCAACTTTAGTATGTAATTGAAGTATAAGCCTTTCTAAGTGCTGTAAATCCTTTACAGTCACTAATCCTAAACGGTTTAAAGAATGATTAACACCATTATCTAAAATTTTTTCTACCTTATCTTTCGTATCGGTTACAGATTCCTTGGCTTTTTCTGAAACTTTTTCGACAGTTTGATCTGCAATATCAATCGTTTTGGACTCAAGCTCCTCTCCAACTTTGACTAAAGAGTCAAAAAGCTTATTTCCCTCTCCCTCAGCACGTGAAAAAGCACCTAATCCAGCCAACCAAATCTGTTTGGTATATTTACGAAAATCCATTTTAGAGCGACGATCAGAATGACTACGTACCCGAGGTTTAGCCAGCTTTTCTGATGTTTCCTGTGCATCGTCAATTATGCTTTCTGTATTTTCCATAATCCGCACTTCTCCTGATTATTTTATGTGCACATCAACACGTGATTCTTCATTTTAACAACATAATAGCAAACATATAACTTGATAGATTGATTAAACTGTTCTACAAAGCTAGTGAATTACCAAATTTTTGGTATATTCTAAGTTCCTCTAGAGCAGGACGCTCAGTTTCCAGTGCTTTCAGATTTTAACAAGGACATTTTTTTATGAGCGATACGCAACAAACACAAGCTCAACCACATTTGTTGCTTACTATGACCCTGATTGTTTTAGAAACGATTTTTACCTTCATTTTAAAACATGACCGCGTTGTAGCATTACAAGCTAAAAAATTTGTTGATCAAAAAGTCGCACTAAAAATAAATAGCTACATCCCTTATTTTGACTTTTATGTTCAGTTTACTGAGCACGGCATTCTGTTCGACACTAAATCTCCAGATAAAGCCATCGACCTTGATGTCCGCACGACACTAATGGATTTGGTGAAAATTTTTGTATTTGGTAATCGTAAGAGCATCAAAACCATGCGTATCGATGGCGATGTGGTTTTAAAAGATGAATTTCGTGATTTGGTTTCTTTATTTAGTGTGCCGAAAATTTTATCTGACTGGAAACATTGGCTGTCTGAACCTGTCGAAGAAAACGATATCGTTGCGTCTAAAAAACGTATTGCCCCACTTTTAGAAAAAATTGAACAGCAACGCTCTAAAATAAACACGCTACAAGTTGAAGTTAAACAATACAAAAACCGTATTAAGCGTATCGAACGTCGTCAAAAGCGGATTAATATCGCTTTTAGTCTAATATCTATTCTTTTAATAACGTTATTAGTGTATAATGTGTGGTTCAAATAAATACATAATTTTTCAGACAAAATAAAACAAATAAACAATCTCAAAAAAACTTGACTATTTTAGTCAGGATTCATAAAATCTGCATATCTAGACTTAACATGTGTATCGAATCATGCGCTTAACAACTCGCGGTCGCTACGCAGTGACTGCTCTACTTGATCTAGCTTTGCAGCCAACTGAACAAACGATCACTCTTGCAGAAATTGCAGCTCGTCAAACCATTTCAGTGGCCTATCTTGAGCAGTTATTTGCAAAATTAAAGCGTCACGGCTTAGTTTCCAGCATCCGTGGAGCAAACGGTGGTTACCACCTTGCTCGTAGTGCTGAAGACATCACTGTTTTGGAAATTATTGAAGCTGTAAATGAAACAGTTGATGCAACCCGTTGTGACCACAAAGGCAACTGCCAAAATGGTGCAATGTGCTTGACTCACGATTTATGGCAGGAACTCTCCCACCACATTGCCGATTATCTTGCAAAAATCACCCTTGCTGACCTTGTAGCACGCGATAACGTTCAAACCGTATCAATTCGTCAAAATTCAGCAAACTTTGATTCAGCCCTTTTATCGGTTACAGGTATTTGACATGAAGCGTCCTATTTATCTTGACTATGCAGCAACTACACCTGTAGACCCTCAAGTCGCAGAACGTATGATGGAATGTCTAACGTTTGACGGTACTTTTGGTAATGCAGCTTCTCGTTCTCATGCTTACGGCTGGCAGGCAGAAGAAAAAGTAGAATATGCACGTGAACAAGTTGCTAATCTAGTAAAAGCTGATCCACGCGAAATCGTTTGGACTTCTGGTGCTACTGAATCTGACAACCTTGCGCTTAAAGGTATTGCTCAGTTCTATGCATCTAAAGGCAAGCACATTATTACAAGTAAAATTGAACATAAAGCAATTCTTGATACTTGCCGCGAGCTTGAAGAAGAAGGCTTCGAAATTACTTATCTTGAGCCAGAAGCAAAAACTGGTTTAATTACACCTGAAATGGTTCAAGCTGCCCTTCGTCCAGATACAATTCTTGTATCTTTGATGATGGTGAACAATGAAATCGGTACAACTACAGATGTAGCTGCAATCGGTGAATTGACTCGTGCAAACAAAACTTATTTCCATGTAGATGCTGCGCAAGCTGCTGGTAAAGTAGAAATTGATCTTTCAACAATGAAAGTTGATTTGATGAGTTTCTCTGGCCACAAAATCTATGGTCCTAAAGGTATTGGTGCTCTTTATGTACGTCGTCAACCACGTGTACGTATTAAAGCGCAAATGCACGGTGGCGGTCATGAACGTGGTATGCGTTCAGGTACGCTAGCGACTCACCAAATCGTGGGTATGGGCGAAGCATTCGAACTTGCCGGCAAAAACCTGCATGCTGAACAAACTCGTATTCGTGTACTTCGTGACAAACTTTGGAATGGCTTGCAAGATCTTGAACAAGTCTTCCTGAACGGTCACCCAGAATACAACGTTGCAAACTATCTAAACGTCAGCTTTAACTTTGTTGAAGGTGAATCGTTAATGATGGCACTTAAAGATTGCGCAGTATCTTCTGGTTCTGCATGTACATCAGCAACTTTAGAACCATCTTATGTACTTCGTGCATTGGGTCTTTCAGACGAATTGGCTCACAGCTCGATTCGTTTCAGCTTTGGTAAATACACCACTGAAGCCGATATTGACCACGTACTTGAAATTACCAAAGCAGCAGTTAAAAAACTACGTGATCTTTCACCGCTTTGGGACATGTACAAAGAAGGTATCGACCTTAATTCTGTAGAATGGGCTGAACACTAATTCATCCCGGTGAGATAGCTTTTATTTTAAGGCTATCTCATTGATTAACGTAATTTCACCCCCATATTAATCTTAAGGCTGACCCCGAGGTTTGGAGAAGCATCATGGCTTATAGCGAAAAAGTAATTGATCATTACGAAAACCCTCGTAATGTTGGTGTTTTAGACAAAAATGCAGAAAACGTTGGTACAGGTATGGTCGGTGCACCAGCTTGTGGCGATGTTATGCGTCTACAGATCCAAGTTGATGACAACGGCGTAATTGAAGAAGCTCGCTTCAAAACTTACGGTTGTGGTTCAGCAATTGCATCTAGCTCATTAGTAACAGAGTGGCTAAAAGGCAAAACTCTTGATGAAGCTCAAGCAATTAAGAACATTGATATTGCAACTGAACTTGCACTTCCACCAGTAAAAGTACACTGCTCTGTACTTGCTGAAGATGCAATCAAAGCTGCTGTAGAAGACTACCGTAGCAAGAAAGTAAAAGCTTAATTGTTTACGTGTTTTAAAAGATTAACGGAGTTTTCATGATTCATTTAACTGAAAATGCTGCAACTCATATCAGCAATTACATCAAGAATCGCGGTAAGGGTGAAGGTATTCGCGTTGGCGTGAAAACTTCTGGCTGTTCTGGTTTAGCTTATGTACTTGAGTTTGTCGATGATATTGACACGCATGACCAAGTATTCGATCAGTTTGGCGTAAAAGTATTCGTTGATCCAAAAAGCTTAGTTTATCTTGAAGGTATGGAGATGGACTATGTGAAAAATGGTTTAAACGAAGGTTTTGAGTTTAATAACCCAAATAAAAAAGGCGAATGTGGCTGCGGCGAATCGTTTACGGTTTAAGCCATTTCCACGCTCCTTTTTCGCATTAAAACAGTGTACAATTCACTGTTTTAATTGCATTTAAAGCAACACTTTTTGCACCTCTATTGCGGACACCATCTCCCATGAATCATTTTGAGTTGTTTAACTTACCTGTAGCACTCGATATTGATTTAGCAGTTTTAAAAGCTGAATTTTTAAAGTTGCAGCAACAATATCATCCAGATAAAGCCGAAGACAAAGATCTAGCCCTGATAAAATCTAGTGAGATTAATCAAGCATTTAAAGCTTTATCCAATGTTGATAGCCGCGCTGCATATCTTTTAAGTCTCAAAAAACAAGATTATCACCTTGATCAATCGATTAGTGATTTTGAGTTCCTACAAGATGCCTTAGAAATTCGTGAACAGTTAGATGAGGCAGGCTCTGCTGATGACCTCACTTCACTTAAAACTGAAGTTCAGCAATGGATTGACGGTTTGGTTCGTGAATTTAAAATTGATTATGACGACGAAGACTGGGCTGAAGCACGTGATACCGTACGTAAATTACGCTTCTTCCAAAAAGTAATGGCTGATATCGATAAAGCTGAAGATCGCTTCTTAGACGACGATAGCTTTGATTTAGACGATGATTTTTAATTTATTTATTATATTTGACGTTCAAAGGATGTAACACACATGGCTCTCTTGCAAATTGCAGAACCTGGTCAATCAAGTGCGCCGCATGAACACCGCATCGCAATTGGTATCGATCTTGGGACTACACACTCTTTAGTAGCCACGGTACTTTCTGGTAAAGCGAAAGTGCTTAACGATGAACATGGTCGTGTGTTACTCCCATCTATTGCACACTATGGCGAATCCACTACGCAATATGGTGACGACGCAAAGGCATTCTTAACGACTGATCCTAAAAACACCATCGTTTCTGTAAAACGCTTTATGGGTCGCTCTAAAGCAGATATCAAATTCCAACACCCGTACAACTTAGTCGGTGAAGCGAATGAAATGCCTGCTTTTGAAACTGCACAAGGTCGTAAAACACCCGTTGAAATTTCTGCTGAAATTTTAAAACAGCTTAAAGACCTTGCAGAAAGCAGCTTAAATAATCCAGTAAATGGTGCCGTCATTACTGTGCCTGCCTATTTTGATGAAGCACAGCGTCAAGCAACGCGTGATGCGGCTCAGCTTGCAGGTTTAAATGTACTACGTCTATTAAATGAACCGACTGCTGCTGCAGTGGCTTATGGCTTAGACCAAGACACCAATCTTGCACATGATCAAAACTATGTGATCTATGATCTGGGTGGTGGTACTTTTGACGTTTCAATTTTACGTTTCTCTCAAGGCGTTTTTGAAGTTCTAGCAACGGGTGGCCACACGGCGCTTGGTGGTGATGACTTAGACCGTCTGATTGTAAAATGGGCAAAAAAACAACTGAATATTGAAACTTTAGATGATGCTGAATATGCCCATTTCATCGTTTCTGCTCGTAAAGCAAAAGAAGCTCTAACCGAGGCTGAATCTGTAGAGCTTAAAGTTCTTGATCAATCATTGACTTTAGACCGCCCTACTTTTGAATCCATCATCAAAGTTGCTTTGGATAAAACTATCAGCGTTTGTAAACGTGTCATGCGTGATGCCAAGCTTGAACTCAGCGATATACAAAATGTGGTATTGGTCGGTGGTTCTACCCGCTCGTATGCTGTACAAAAAGCTGTTCAAGATGTCTTCAATCAAGAACCGCTCTGCACTATTAACCCTGATGAAGTTGTGGCCATTGGCGCGTCGATTACAGCGAACCAGCTTATTGGTAACTCTAAAGATGGTTCATTGCTTTTAGACGTCACACCGCTTTCTTTAGGTTTAGAAACCATGGGCGGTTTGGTTGAGCGCCTTATTTCGCGTAATACAGCTATTCCAGTGGCTCGTCGCCAAGAATTCACAACCTATCAAGATGGTCAAACAGCGATGTTGATTCATGTTGTACAAGGTGAACGTGATCTAGTTGAACATTGCCGTAGTCTAGGTCGTTTCGTACTTCGTGGTATTCCACCAATGACTGCGGGTCAAGCGCGCATTGAAGTGACTTTCCAAGTCGATGCAGATGGTTTACTGACGGTTTCAGCTAAAGAAACTACCTCTGGTGTGCATGCCCAAATTGACATCAAACCTTCTTATGGTTTATCTGATGCCGATACTGAACGCTTACTGATTGATGGTTATAAGTTTGCTGAAGAAGATAAAAACTTACGTCATCTTCAAGAAACCAAGGTTGAAGCAAAACGTGAACTTGAAGCACTTGATCAAGCACTTAAAGTGGATGCTCAACTCCTCAGCCAAGAGCAACACAGTTCCCTCACTTCTGCACGCAGTGTTTTAGATGCTGCACTTGAAACGACAGATATCAAAGCTATTGAACATGCTGTAGAACAGCTTAAAATACATAGTGATGCATTTGCTGCAGCTCGTATGAATCAGCACATTGATGCCGCATTGAAAGGCACAAAACTCGATGACTGGTCAAACTCAAATTAATTTATAGGTCAAGGTTATGCCACGTATTAAAGTACTGCCTCACGCAACAATCTGCCCAAACGGCGCTGAGTTTGAAGTCGAATCAAATGCTAACCTTTGCGAAAGCATGTTAAAAAACGGCATCAAAATTGAGCATGCATGTGATATGTCTAAAGCGTGCACCACTTGCCATGTGGTTGTACGTAAAGGTTTTGATGGTCTAGATGAAATGGATGATGTCGAAGCAGATCTTCTCGATCGTGCTTGGGGATTAGAACCAGACTCTCGCCTGTCATGCCAAGTAAAAATTGAAGATGAAGATTTAGAAATTGAAATTCCTAAATACACCATCAACCATGCTTCAGAAAATCATTAATTTATAGATAATTTTCTATAATCAAAAAGCCAGTTCATCGTAACTGGCTATTTTATGCATAAATGTATTCAAGAATTCAAAAAAAGAAGACGTTTTGATAAAAGAATGAATTGAGTTATTTTTACAATTTAAGGCAATACGATTAGATCTAATTTTTATAATGTATATGTGAAATTAAGAGTGAGATTCAGTTTTTTTGACTTCTTCGATCACTTCGTCTTCTAAATTCAGTTTAACAATACCAGCAGAGTTGGTCATTTTTTGCTGAGTTTGTAAGCGTTTAATCATACGTTCTAAAACATGTATTAGTTCAGGATATTCAAAGTTTTGTACTTCATCTAAGTTCAACAATAGATTAAAGCCTTTATATTCGTAGTCGAACCAACGTTGATAATCTGTTTTCTGTGAGGTGTATTTTTCCATCACTTGCCAAGTACGTACTGGGCCTTTGATGCCTTTTAAGAAGATCGGTGCTTTAGGTGCACATAAATAGTCATTTTTCACTAAATGATGCGTATCGTCTGAAATCAAAATTTCATCGACTTCGGCCGCACTTTGCAATCGTGCAGCCAAATTCGCATCACGACCCACGATGGTATATGCCATACGGTGAGCTGCACCATAGTTCCCAACGTGGCAATACCCTGTAGAAATACCCATACGAATGTGTAGCGGCGGATAACCCATTTTAATCCAGCGTTCACGCAGCAACTTCATTTGCTGACGCATGACCATTGCCATCTCTAAACAGGTTTTTGCATCCTGCTCTACGCCTTGGCTATGTGGATCACCAAAGAAGATTAGAATTGCATCCCCCATAAATTTATCGACAGTCGCTTCATACTGTTTGGCAATCTCAGTCATATGACTCAAATAGTCATTGAGTAGAAATGCTAAATCATCTGGGATTAATGTTTCAGAAAGTTCTGTGAACCCTTGGATATCTGAAAAGAAAATCGTGAGTTTTTTACGTTTATATTCGATTTTAGCCTCAGACTCACCTTTCATAATCGATTGCCAAAGCTGCATTGGTGCATAACGACTCAATTGATTGGCGAATTCCATATAACGATTCATCTGATCATAATAATGGTTCTTTTTATTGCTCAAAGACTGAACTTGGGTGTGTTGATAAAACGTCCCCACACTGAAATATGTAATAAGGCACAAAAAACCTAGAACGGTTAACTCACTGCTGGTTGACTCAAAATATTCTTGAAAACCAAAGACATAAATATTACACAAATAAAATACAGTGACGCCTACAATTCCTGCCAAGGACATCATTAAGAAATTAATTTTGTTATAAATGGTTGTATATAGCAGCGCAAAGACCGCAAGAAAAGTTAAAACAAGGCTTAAATGTACTGCAGACATCAGTACAGCAATTACTATGATATCGATCAGAAAAAGCACATTACGCTTAACTTGATTGCTATATCGATAAATTAACCAATGAGAAAACTTAGGAACGACTAAAATCAGAAAAAATAAAAATGCAGGAATATAGATTTGATATTGCGTATCTGGCTGAGTGTAATGATAGACAACAATCACCAAAGACAGCATGATATATCCCATCAAACGATGAAAATATTCAAACTGTTTAGGCTCTTTGCTGATTAAATTGTCTAACGGCACTCGATCGCCCCCATACGGACACTCATTCTTCTACTATCCTGATATTGTCCGTAAATCGGGATTAGTCCATACGCCAATCAAAAGGCATATCACCTTGACCACGTAGTGCAAGCATCAGTGTTTGGCGCATGTGTGCCAAGACATCATTGTTATAAGGAACTGCTGGCGTACCCCAAACTGGTTTCGGCCAAGCCACATCATTTTGATAACGAACAACATGATGAAAATGTAATTGTGGAACCATATTACCCAATGCAGCTACATTCATTTTGTCTGCACGGAATACACGTGACAATTGGCTTGATAACCAGCTTGACTCACGTAAAAACTGCTCTTGGTCTGCCTGACTTAATTCATAAAGCTCTGTAATTCCCGGAACACGTGGAATCAAAATAAGCCACGGGAATTGCATATCATTCATCAAACGACATGTTGACAGAGGAAAGTCGCCTACATAAAACGTATCTTGAGCAAGTTGTGGATGTAAACTAAACATATCTTTATAAATGATGCAAAATTAGAATGATGGCTAATACTATCACATCCTTATGGGTGTGAATATTCAGTACAGAACGTTTCATTACAAATAAACCGCATTTGAATAAAACGTTGCTTGCTTATGACTCTAATAAATTTTTCAAAAAAATCAAGCGTTTCATCTATAGAAAAAACACGCATAAAAATCTACTCATTCTAAACAAGCAATTTATACGCCAAATCTAGTGATTTGGCGCTAATTCCTTCAGTAAACTGTCTAATAAGTCATTTATAAATTGAATGCGTTTGTCATATTCTTCGAGCATGACCATCACTTTTAGACGCTGTCCACCTTCCATTCGGAAGAAAGTCGGATGCTTTTGCATCATTTGGATGATGGATATGGCTTGAACTGGTGTATCTGGCGAGAACTCAATACTGCCGCCATGTGAGCTGATATCAATTTTAGTAATACCCAATTGTTCCGCTTTTAAACGCAACTGATGGACAGAGAATAACTGCTTAACTGCTTGTGGTGGTAAGCCAAAACGATCGATCAACTCCATACGAATGTTATCGAGTTTCTCTTGAGTATCCGTATTACTAATGCGTTTGTAGAACAATAACCGTTGATGTACATCACCTAAATAATCATCTGGAATTAAGGCTGGCATATGCATGCTAATTTCAGCCGTTAATGATAATGGTGAGTCAAAATTAGGTGTTTTGCCTTTTTGAATGGCTTTGGTGGCTTTTTCAAGCATTTCCATATATAGACTATAACCGATGGTTTGCATTGAGCCACTTTGCTGTTCACCCAGCAACTCACCTGCACCACGAATTTCTAAGTCTTCTGTAGCCAACATGAAACCCGCACCCAAAGTCGATGCACGAGAAATGGCATCTAGGCGTTTTTCAGCATCACCTTTTAGACCTTTGAGCGAAGGCACTAGTAAATAAGCATAGGCTTGATGGTGCGATCGACCAACACGACCACGTAGTTGGTGCAACTGCGCTAGTCCAAGTTTATCTGCACGCTCAATCAAAATGGTATTGGCGTTTGGCACGTCAATCCCAGTTTCAATAATGGTTGAACACACCAGTACGTTATATTCTTTGTGATAGAACTGTTGCATGATTTGCTCTAGTTCACGCTCACGCATTTGACCATGAGCAACCGCAACACGTGCTTCAGGAACCAATTCCCGTAAGGTTTCTGCCGTACGTTCAATGGTCTCGACTTCGTTGTGTAAGAAATACACTTGTCCACCACGTAGCAATTCACGCAAGATGGCTTCTTTGATCGAATCTCCAGTATGCTCTTGTACAAAGGTTTTCACAGCAAGTCGACGTGCAGGCGGCGTTGCAATAATAGATAGATCACGCATACCACTAAAAGCCATATTCAGCGTACGTGGAATAGGCGTTGCAGTTAGCGTTAGCATATCAACATCGGCACGTAAGGCTTTAATTCGCTCTTTATCACGTACACCAAAACGGTGCTCTTCATCCACGATCATGAGACCGAGATTTTTAAATTGCACGCTTTCCTGCAAGATTTTATGTGTGCCAATCACGATATCCACTTTGCCTTCTGCGAGGTCTTCAATGGTTTTGGTATGTGATTTTGATGAACCAAAGCGTGATAGGACTTCAATACGTACAGGCCAGTCCGCAAAACGGTCTTTGAAAGACTCGTAGTGCTGCTGCGCCAACAACGTGGTTGGAACAAGTACAGCCACTTGTTTGTTATTTTGTACTGCCACGAATGCAGCACGCATGGCCACTTCTGTTTTACCAAAACCGACATCACCACAAACCAAGCGATCCATTGGCTTCGCTTGTTGCATGTCATAGAGTGTCGCTTCAATAGCATTGGCTTGGTCTAAAGTTTCCTCATAGGCGAAGCCACTGGCAAACTGCATATAGAGACTTTGATCCAGTTCAAATCCATAACCCGGCTTCGAGTGACGACGGGCTTGAATATGTAAAAGTTCTGCCGCCACATCATGGATCTGCTCTAAAGCCTTGCGTTTGGCTTTAGACCATGCATCTGTGCCCAATTTATGTAATGGTGCTAGATCTGGGTCACCACCGCTATATCGACTAATTAAATGCAGGTTTGTTACAGGGACATACACCTTAGCTGCATCGGCATAGTCTAACTGCAAAAACTCATGGTCTTGGTCATCGATACTCAAGGTAATTAAACCTGCATATCGCCCCACACCATAATCAATATGAACCACAGGAGCGCCAATACTGAGCTCGGTTAAACTGCGAACAAGGAACTCTTCTGATACTTCCTGTTGGCGTTTACGACGACGTTGAACCACACGGTGTTCATAAAGCTGATTTTCAGAAATTACACTGAGCTTGTCAGTTAACAATAAACCACGATCTAAGGGCGCATTGGTGATCGCAATCGCATGCATAGAATGCATAAAATCATCAAAACTTTCGACCGTCGGGATATCTCCCAAACTCGGACGCAACGCATCTTTTAAGGTTTCACGTCGACCTGCACTTTCAGCCACCAAAAGCACTGGATAATTTGCCGCATCGATATATTGCTTAACAGCAGAAAATGGCTTTTCACGTTTTGGATCGACAGGTAAACGGGGTGGAATCTCCGCTGCAAGATTGATCACGCCATTGCGTTCATCAAAAGCCTCAGGCGAAGCCACGATACGACGGCAGAGATTTAATTGTTCTAACACTTGATTTGGTTGTAGGAAAATCTGCTCTGGCGGCAAAATCGGTTGGTCGACATTATGACGGCGGTCTTCATAACGACGCACAATATCCGACCAAAACTGAATCAATGTGTCATCAATAGCTTTATCTGTAATGACAATGCCATTCTCAGATAAGTACGAAAATAGCGTACTTTGCTCTCTCATGGCTTGTTCAGAGAAGAACAACGGAAAATAAAACTCAATACCCGGTGAAGCTATGCCATCTTGTACATCTTGATAAATTGGATTTTTCTTTGGATTTGCCGTCGGAAAATTTTCCGCATATCGATCACGAAACAGTGAGCGCGCTTCTTTTAATGGAAATTCTTTTGCAGGTAAAACCGCAAAATGATCTAAGTTTTGGGTGGTTCGCTGAGTTTCAGGATCAAAGAATTTGAGGGTATCGATTTCATCATCAAATAAGTCAATACGAATCGGTGAACTTTGTCCCGAAGCGTAAATATCCATGATGCTACCGCGTACTGCAAATTCACCATGATCATAAACGGTGTCCACCAAGTGATAGCCCGCTTGTACTAATCTTAATTTTTGTTGTTCGATATCAAATTTTTGACCCACTTTAATATCAAAGTGTTCACCTAATACCCAAGATGCAGGTGCAACTCGCTGCGCTAAAGTTGTTGCTGAAACCAACAACACACCTTGCTGTGGCATATTAGACAAAATCGCCAAGCGTTCAGAAACGATGTCTTGATGTGGCGACAGTCGGTCATAAGGTAAAATTTCCCAATCAGGGAAAATAGTCGGCTTAATTCCGTAAAATTCCAGCTCACTTTCTAACTGCCCGAGATGCTGATTATTACGTGCAACAATCACAAACAACTGTTTCGATTGTTTGCTAATTTCTTTAAATAATAATGCAGCAGATGAGCCTTGTAAGTTTCCGACCCACCGCTTTTCGCCAGCTTTGAGCTGTTTAAGATTGAGTTGTGAAATTTCTTGCTGGAACATGATGTAAATAGCTTTTAATGTTTTAATCACTTAGTGATCATATTAACACGATGCTTTTTACATTCCGAGATTTAAGCAACTATATACAGTGTTTTAACCAATATGGATTTGCGATTGAATTTTCTCTTGATGAGTACCATTAACGCACCCATCAAACTCAAACACTGCAGTCCATTCACTTACTTACGATCACGGATGAATTGACGATAATAATCATTCAATAGTTTGACATAGAGTTTAAACTGCAACAGATTTTCTTCAGTATTGCCTAATCGTGCAACAAAGCGTTGACTTGCAATTTCCAAGTCTATTTTTTCATTGATAATCATTGCAGTGGCATAGAGCTGTTTTAAATCATCGAAATTTGTCATTTTTCTATTCGACAAATATTCCATACGTTCAGACAAAGTATTTAAAACTACGCCTTCAATGATATAGCCCTGAGTTTCATCATATTGAATGTGGTGTTGTTCTAAGTAAAGTTGCTCAGGCGACTCTTTAGCGCCTTTGAATAAATCGACTAACTTATTAAACATCTGACTATCTACAACATGATAAAAAACCTATTGTACTTCGATTACGTCCTTATTTGGGCAAGTTAAAGCTGTTCTGACTTGATCTACAAGCTAAATTTTTCATCCAAACCTTCATGACTATATATAAAACTATAATTACGATCTTAAGCAAATATAGCATTTTATTTTCAACCCAATACTTTCTTTTAGAAATTAAGTTACTTTTATAAACCTAAAACATCACTGCCATCAGATTAGTTTTCTAGATTTACCACTAATTTCTTCAAATAAAAAACGAAGGATTAACCTTCGTCATTTACCCACCATTTAGCTATTTAAAAGTCCTAAATAAGCATTTAACTCACTTGAGCGAGTGGCATACTAAATGGTGTCACTTCAGAAACTAGATTTTCAATCGAGAAAATTTCATCCAATTGACTTTCAGTTAACAGCTCTTGCTCTAAAACCACTTGGCGAATGGTTTTATTTTCGGCAATACATTGCTTACCGATTTCATCACATTTTGCATGACCTAAATATGGATCGAGTAAGGTCACGATTCCTACACTACGCATCACAGCATCAAAACATGCTTGCTCATTTGCCTGAATGCCTTGAATACATTTGCTGTCTAATGTTTTCACTGCATTCACCAAAAGCTCAATCGATTCGTTCATGGACAATGCAATCACCGGCTCCATGACATTTAATTGTAATTGCCCTGCTTCCGCAGCCAAAGTAATGGTTAAATCATTACCCATCACTCGAAATGCAATTTGGTTGACCACTTCAGGGATCACAGGATTGACCTTTGCAGGCATAATGGACGAACCTGCTTGTAACTCAGGTAAACGAATTTCCGCTAAACCTGTTCGTGGCCCCGAACTTAAAAGACGTAAGTCATTACAGATTTTAGAAAGTTTGACAGCTAAACGTTTTAAGCAGCTCGATAATAAAATAAATACGCCACAATCACTGGTTGCTTCGACATAGTCTTCTGCACCTTGCAATTTTAAACCAGTCAAATGAGCTAGATTTTCAACGGCCTTCGCTGCATAACCCGCAGGAGAATTCACGCCAGTACCAATTGCCGTCGCACCTAAATTAATTTCCAATAAAAGCTGTCGATTTTGCTCAATCAACTTTAAATCTTCTTTTAATAATGTTGCAAATGCTCGGAACTCTTGCCCCAAAGTCATCGGAACAGCATCTTGTAACTGTGTACGCCCCATTTTGATGACATGTTTAAACTCATCAGCTTTAACATGTAAGCTTCCGATAAGTTGATTTAGCACTACAAATAAAGCATCAAAAGCACTATATGTCGCTAGACGCAGCGCTGTTGGATAGACATCATTGGTCGATTGTGACTTATTGACATGGTCGTTGGGATGAATCCGTTGATAACTACCTTTAGCATCTCCGAGCGACTCAAGGGCAATATTGGCAATGACTTCATTGGCATTCATGTTAATAGAAGTGCCTGCTCCACCTTGATAAATATCAATTGGAAATGAATCCGACCATTGTTCTGGATGATCAATCAATGCATCACACGCCTGCTGAATCGCTTGGCGAATATCATCTTGTATTAAGTTAAATTGATAATTGGTTTCTGCTGACGCTTTTTTTACCTGAGCAATAGCGCGTACAAAGTTTAAATTTTGTCCGACATGCTGCTTTGATATTTGAAAGTTTTCGATGGCACGCAATGTGTGTATGCCGTAATAACATGACTGCGGGACTGCCTTATCCCCCAGTAAATCATGCTCTATTCTCGTTTTTTCCATTTGAACCGTTGTCACTGCGCATTCCCTCTAATTACGCACCAAGACTGTGCATACCTCATATTCGACCTGTTCAAATCATCTCACTACAGATGATGTGATGCACATTTGCAACCAAATATTTCAAATGCACATTTCTTGTTCAATATGTAACATTGTGTAATTTTTACCTATTTTCATTAGTTCTCTTTTTGTGATGAAAAGTCTTAGGTAGATTTACTTAACAAAATTTAAATTCCCTTCTGGACAACATTTCAGCAGTACAATAAAAAATTCGATTTGTAATAAGAAAAAATAGTGTTTACACAAAATATACATAAAATATGCTTAAAGGTTACAGAGTGTAATTTTTAAATCGTGCTTGAATCTGCGACTTACGACAGAAGTACAAATTTTCATCTAGGACAGAGATGATTTGCTTTCATTAAGGACGAACCGCCTATGAGCCATTTAAACCCGACATTAGTCACCTTTATTTTTTATATTCTTGCAATGCTTGCCATTGGTTTGTATGCCTACAGAGCTACGCATAACTTTGACGAATACATTTTAGGTGGACGAAGTTTAGGAAGTGTTGTGACCGCACTTTCAGCAGGTGCATCCGACATGAGTGGTTGGCTACTCATGGGTCTCCCTGGTGCAATTTATCTATCTGGTCTTTCTGAAGCTTGGATTGCAATCGGCTTAATTATCGGTGCTTGGTTGAACTGGCTGATCGTTGCCGGACGCTTGCGTGTTCATACCGAATATCAAAATAATGCCCTGACCCTGCCCGATTATTTCACAAGCCGTTTTGCAGACCGTAAAAAGATTTTACGTATCATTTCAGCTGTAGTGATTTTAGTGTTCTTTGCGATTTACTGTGCTTCTGGCATGGTGGCTGGCGCACGACTTTTCGAAAGTTTATTCGGTTGGAACTACACAACAGCACTGTGGATTGGTGCCATTGCAACCATCAGCTATGTCTGTATTGGTGGATTCTTAGCGATCAGTTGGACCGATACTTTCCAAGCGGGTCTGATGATCTTTGCACTGCTGATCACACCGATCATCGCCTACCTTGCTTTAGGTGATAACAGTCAAAATCTTGCTGCTATTTTGGAAACAGCTCGTCCGCAAGCTTCTAATTTATTTGAAGGTTTAAGTACAGTTGCGATTTTATCCAGCATGGCATGGGGCTTAGGCTATTTTGGTCAGCCGCATATTTTGGTTCGCTTTATGGCAGCCGATTCTGTTAAATCCATTCCGAATGCACGACGCATTGGTATGACATGGATGATCCTGTGTCTAGGCGGTGCTGTAGCAGTGGGTTATATCGGTATTGCTTACTTCCAAGTCCACCCAGAACTAGCAAGCGTCGTTAATGCTAACCCTGAAACGGTATTTATGGAATTGACTAAAATTCTATTCAATCCGTGGATTGCAGGGATTATTTTAGCCGCAATTCTAGCTGCAGTGATGAGCACACTTAGCTGTCAGTTATTGGTGTGTTCAACAACCTTGACGGAAGATTTGTACAAAGGATTTATTCGTAAAAACGCATCGCAAAAAGAATTGGTTTGGATTGGACGTGCGATGGTCTTGGCAATTGCCGTATTTGCAATCACCTTTGCAATGAACCCTGCAAGTAAAGTTTTAGGCTTAGTGGCTTATGCATGGGCAGGTTTCGGTGCTGCATTTGGCCCACTGATTATTCTTTCATTGCTTTGGAAACGTATGACGCTTAACGGAGCAATCATTGGCATGATCGTAGGTGCTGTGACTGTCATCGTGTGGAAAAACTACTTAGGCCACCTTGGTTTATACGAAATCATTCCAGGCTTTATTTTCTCTGCGATCAGTATCGTTGTGGTGAGCTTATTGGGCAAAGCACCAGAGGCGGATGTGGTTGAACGCTTTGAAAAAGCCGAAGCGCAATATCAAAAAGAAATGTCTGAAATCTAAAATTTTTGACACTAAAAAAGGGGCTAAATGCCCCTTTTTAGTACTCAATTATTGATGATTAGCTACTTCGGCCGAGCCGCAGGTTTCAGTTTAATTTGCATACTTTCTTTAATTACTTCCATTACAGGATAACTACGCGTTTCCTTGATACCAGGTAATTGCCAAAGCACCTGCCCTGAAATTTTTCTAAATTCTTCCATGTTTGCACAGCGTATTTTCACTACAAAATCAAAACCACCACTGATCATGTGACATTCTACGATTTCTGGAATTTGACGTACTGCATCCGAAAAATCTTCCAATACATTGGGCGTGGTTTTATCTAGTAAAATCTCCACAAAAACCACAAATCCATTGTTGAGTAAGACCGGATTTAAACGTGCTTCATAGCCTAAAATAAAGCCTTCTTTCGATAATTTTTGCACACGTGCCAACGCCGCAGTGGGTGATAAATTCACCATTTCTGCAAGCTTAATATTGGACAATTTTCCATCTTCTTGCAGCAGCTCTAAAATTCGAATATCTATACGGTCTAAGCTCAAATATGGGCTACTCATCTGAATTTTTCTCTAAATATTATTAAAACTATAGTGAGTTATTCGCTAAATATTCTGTGATGATAAATTAAATAAAGGATCAAGCTCAAGATTTATTTGCTCGTCATAGAACTTTGACACGGAAAATTGAAACATGAATGGAAAAGTATTTGAAGTCACGGGAAGCGATGACTACATCACTGAATTTAAAGACAAGAATAGCTTTGAACAATCGATTAATACAGCATGGCGTCGTGCTGAAACTGAGTGCATTGAAAACTTATTAGCACACAGCGAAATCGCTTCCCCGATCAGCGATCAAATTCAACAATTGGCTTTTGACTTAGCCCATTCATTACGTGAACGTAAAAGCGGTACAGGTAAAGCAGGCATTGTACAAGGCTTGCTACAAGAGTTTTCATTGTCTTCTCAGGAAGGCATCGCGCTCATGTGTTTAGCTGAAGCGCTACTCCGTATTCCAGACAAAGCAACACGTGATTTACTGATCAAAGATAAAATCAACCAAGGTAACTGGAAAGATCATGTTGGCCAAAGTAGCCTCATGTTCGTAAATGCTGCTGCTTGGGGTTTAATGCTGACGGGCAAACTGATGGAAACCCCTCAACAAAAAAGTCTGTCTAGCCTACTCACCGGTATTTTAGCACGCAGTGGTCGCGGTATTATCCGTAAAGCTGTCGACGTGGCTATGCGTATGATGGGCGAACAGTTTGTTACAGGTGAAACCATCAATGAAGCGATTAAACATGCAGAAATTTTAGAAGATAAAGGCTTCTGCTATTCATATGACATGTTGGGTGAAGCAGCATTAACTGAACCTGATGCAGAACGTTATTATCAAGACTATACCGATGCGATCCACGCGATTGGACAAGCTTCTGAAGGTAAGGATGTTTATAACGGTGCAGGTATTTCAATCAAATTATCTGCCCTACACCCACGCTACCAACGCTCACAGATCGACCGTGTACATAACGAACTTTATGGCAAAGTGCTTGAACTTGCTGTATTAGCCAAGCATTACAATATTGGTCTAAACATTGATGCTGAAGAAACTGACCGCCTAGAAATTTCTTTGGAACTACTTGAGCGCCTGTGTTTTGAGCCCAAATTAGCAGACTGGAAAGGTATTGGATTTGTGATTCAAGCCTACCAAAAGCGCTGTTTCTATGTGGTCGACCATATTATTGACCTCGCTAAGCGTAGTCAAAAACGTTTAATGATCCGCTTAGTGAAAGGTGCATACTGGGACAGCGAAATTAAGAAAGCGCAAATTGAAGGTATGAGTGACTATCCTGTATTTACGCGCAAAGTTCATACCGACCTGTCTTATATTGCATGTGCTAAAAAACTTTTAGCAGCACCTGAGCAAATTTATCCTCAGTTTGCAACACACAATGCGCAAACCGTTGCTACGATCTACCAATTAGCACAGCCAGAGCTTTACTATCCAGGCCAGTATGAATTCCAGTGCCTTCACGGCATGGGTGAACCCCTCTATGAACAAGTGGTGGGTTCGAAGTCTGATAACAAACTGGGTGTGCCTTGTCGTATTTATGCACCAGTGGGTAACCATGAAACCTTATTGGCCTATTTGGTTCGACGTTTACTGGAAAATGGTGCGAATACCTCTTTCGTCAACCGTATTGCAGATAAAAATTTAAAAATTGAAGATTTAATTGAAAATCCAAGACAGACGATATTAGCGACGGCTGAAAAAGAAGGTATCACTGGAGCGAAGCATCCTTCTATCCCATTTCCGCAAGATTTGTATGGCACAGAACGTCGCAACTCAAAAGGACTCGATTTAGCCAATGATCGTGACTTATCTCAGCTCAATACCACGGCAGTACAGCATGCACATACCCAGTGGCATGCTAGTGCAATGGGCGCTAATTTAGAAGAAATTCATACTGCAAGTATCAACATTACAAACCCTGCAAACCGTAGTGATGTGGTCGGCAGTGTCAGTGAAGCTAGTCTAGAGCAAGCGGAAATCGCTCTCAATAATGCTGTAAATGCCCAAGCTTCATGGAAAACTTTAGACAAAGATCAGCGTGCAGCATGCTTAAACCGTGCGGCAGATTTGATGGAAGCACAATTGCAATCTCTCATGGTGTTGTTGTCACGTGAAAGTGGTAAAACTTATGCCAATGCTATTGCTGAAGTCCGTGAAGCTGTAGATTTCCTACGTTATTATGCGGCTCAAATGATTGATCTAGCTGAAAATACGCAAATTGAACCCCTAGGTACTGTGCTGTGCATTAGCCCGTGGAACTTCCCGCTTGCAATTTTCACAGGTCAAATTGCTGCAGCCTTGGTTGCAGGTAATACCGTGATTGCCAAGCCTGCTGAACAAACACCGCTAATTGCTGCTCAAGCTGTACATATTTTATGGGAAGCAGGTGTTCCGTTTGATGTATTGCAACTCCTTCCTGGACGTGGCGAAACGATTGGTGCCAAACTCAGCGCGGACTCACGTATCCAAGGCATCATGTTTACAGGCTCAACGGAAGTCGCACGTATCTTGCAAAAAACCGTGGCACAGCGCTTAAACCAATTTGGCGAAAGCGTGGTTTTGATTGCTGAAACTGGCGGTCAGAATGCCATGATTGTTGACTCATCTGCATTGACAGAACAAGTGGTATTGGATGTCGTTAACTCAGCTTATGATAGTGCCGGTCAACGCTGTTCTGCCCTACGTATTCTCTGTGTACAAGAAGATAATGTGGACGTTGTCCGTACCATGTTACAAGGTGCGATGAAGCAACTTCGTGTCGGAAATCCTGCACTTTTAGCAACTGACATTGGCCCAGTGATCGACCTTGAAGCACAGCAAAATATTGAAAAACATATTGAGAAGATGCGTAGCAAAGGCTATCCAGTACATCAAATCATGTTTAATGCTGATAGCAATGCCTTAAGTACGGGAACCTTCGTTGCACCAACTTTGATTGAACTGCCAAATTTAAATGATTTAGAACGCGAAGTTTTTGGGCCAGTATTGCATTTAATCACCTACAAATATGGTGAGATTGAAAACCTATTAACACAAATTAATGCCAAAGGTTATGGTTTAACCATGGGCTTGCATACACGTATTGATGACACGATTCAAAAAGTCATCGGTCATGCAGAAGTCGGTAACCTGTACATTAACCGTAATATTGTAGGTGCAGTGGTCGGTGTACAACCTTTTGGCGGCGAAGGCTTATCAGGTACTGGTCCAAAAGCGGGCGGTCCTTTATATCTTTACCGTTTAATGCATCAAGTTTCTGAGAAAAAATTGGCTACACCTTATGCGGCTCAGGCAGAAACACAAGCTGCACATTTCCCTGCATATGAAGCTTTTAACACTTGGGCGAAGCAACATTTTTCAGGCATTGCTATTCAAACACCGCAGGCCATAGCTGCAGGACAAAGTTTTGAACTGCAAGGCCCAACTGGTGAAAACAACCAATATGCCATTTTGGCACGTAAAGGTGTGCTTTCATTGGCTAATAATGATGCAGATCAACTGAATCAAATTGCTGCGATTTTATCGGTGGGTAGTCAGCCTGTGGTACTTGCAGACAATACTTTTGTGTTGAAACACTTAAATAGCATGCCAAAAATCCTCGTGGACCAATTTAAAGTGATCACGGATATTTATCATGGCAATTTTGATGCGGTTTTACACCATGGTGAACAAACTGAGTTATTAAAGATTCAACAGGTTATCGCTTCTCGTGAAGGTGCAATTATTGGCATTACGCATTTAGCTTCAGGCCAATATGACATCCCTGTAGAACGTTTCGTGATTGAACGGGCAATCAGTGTCAATACAGCGGCAGCCGGTGGTAATGCCAGCTTAATGACAATGAATTAAACACTGAATTGAACTCCAACTAATCAGTTCCTCACTTAGCTCAATCTTTATGAATGTTCCATAAAGATTGAGCGTTTTTTTAACTACCCCTAGATAAATATTCTGTTTAGCGCATTCAGACTCATTTTCTCGACAGATAAATACAGCCAAAAGTGGAATTAATTTAGTCTTATAAGGTGAATTTTGCTAACATGACTTTTTTTAATATGTTTGCGATTTTTTACTGCATATGACTTCAACTTATCAGCAACAACTTGATGCCAAAGTTGCCCGCATTACGGCTCAATTTTCAGAATACAACCCTCCCTCTTTAGAAGTTTTTCCTTCTGCTGAACAAAACTTTCGTATGCGAGCGGAATTCCGAATTTGGCATACTGAAAATGATATGTTCTATGCAATGTTTGAACGCAATGCAGACAATGAAAAACAAGTTGTCGAAATTAAAGATTTCCCGATTGCAGATAAAAGCATTAATGATTTAATGCCCGTATTATTAAATGAACTCAAGGCACAGGAGATCTTATCTAGCCGATTATTTGAAGTTCATTTCTTAGCAACGCTGAAAGGTGAAATGCTGGTTTCATTGGTTTACCGCTGCCCGCTCAATGCTGAATGGGAAGTTGCTGCCAAAGCGCTGTCTGAAAAGCTCAATATCAAGATTTATGGTCGTAGTCGTGGTCAGCGCGTGATTTTGACTGATGACTATGTGATTGAAGAACTCCAAGTGTTTGACCGTAAATATCAGTACAAACAAATCGAAAGTAGCTTCACGCAGCCCAATGCCGGCGTATGTCAAAAAATGCTGGAATGGGCGTGTCAGGTTGCGGATCACTCAGACAAAGATTTACTTGAGCTCTACTGTGGTAATGGTAATTTCACGCTGCCTCTTTCAACACGCTTTAATCGCGTTTTGGCAACAGAATTAGCCAAGTCTTCAGTCTATGCAGCACAGTGGAATATTGAGCAAAATGGTATTGATAATATCCAAGTGGCTCGTCTTTCAGCTGAAGAGTTTACCCAAGCCTACAATGCTGAACGTACATTCCGCCGCCTTGAAGAAGCTGAGATTGAAATTTCAAGCTATAACTTCGATACGGTATTTGTCGATCCACCGCGTGCAGGTATCGATGATGAAACACTAAAACTGTTGCAACGTTTTGAACGCATTATCTATATTTCATGCAACCCAGATACTTTACATGACAATCTTAAACTGCTTTCACAAACGCATAAAATCAGTAAATTTGCCTTGTTTGATCAATTCCCTTATACACACCATGTAGAGTCTGGTGTGTTTCTTGAGAAGATTTAAACAAATTATTTCAAGTCATGTTGTTGTCATAAAAGGAGCTTTCTAAAAGCTCCTTTTTTATATACCAAAAAAGCTTTATTTTCTCGCCACATGCGGTGTAATGGATGCCTTTTTATATCAATTAGGCAAAGATTCTAAAAGTCTAATCGAAAAAATGATCATTCAACTGGCTAAAATATCACTTTAGTAGTCTTGCTTTATTTATTGGATTGGTTATATTTCGTCCTATGTTAGGTCGCAAATGAAGGCTCTATGAGTTTTTGGCATAAGTTGTTCGCTAAAGAACAGCAAAACGGGCATAAGAATCAAATTGCCTGTGTTGAAAATGATTGCTCTTGTAAAACCAATGAACAGCTTATTGCTGCTCTTACAAAGGCAACGGATGAAGATGTTATCCTCGGCATTAAAAAAGTACTCGCTTCGCGCGGTTATAGCCGTAAGGAATTAAATGAAATCCAACATCTACCTCTACAGTAGAGTCTGAACATTCAATGTTCAAACAAGGCATTCTGTTTTACAGAGTGCCTTTTTCATTTTTAGTCTAATCAAAAATATGCCGCTTATTTACAGATCAGGTTTTGTGGATTGGCCACATCGCTATTTACAGCTTTTATGCTATGCTCCAAGGCAACTCAGTGATGTCTAATTTTTAAACACACGACAATAAAACCTAATATTGCACTAAATTAGAGGCAGATGACCTCTAAACAGCATTGATATAAAAACTAAAGGAATGCACATGAATAAATTAACAAATTGCCTTGTTACCTGCTGTATACTTAGTCTAAGTGCTTGTAGCCAAATCCCCAAAGAATGCGAAGAATCCTGGGATAAACTCGAAGCCTTGTCGAAACAAATGGGCTTAAACGAAGAACAAATCAAAGAACAGAAAAAACAGTTTGAAGAAAGTATTAAAAAACAATCTAAAGAACAAGCCATTCAAATGTGCCAAACCCAAAGTACCTTTTTAGGTTTAGTCGGCAAATAAACAGTAGTTTCTATCAATCTAAACACTGTACAGATGAAACCCGATTATTCGGGCTTTTATTGTTTGCATTGAGATGCTGTTGTATACGCTACAATTGGCCCTAAAGGTTTCAAACTTGAATCATGTCTATTCAATGCTTGAATATCTGCACTAGACACAGATCCATCTAAATATAAGGCATTGTTAACCGATAATTGCTGCTTAAAATATTGTGCAAATGCATAAAACGACACGCCTTCACGACTGATCACAAAATACAACTTGCCGTTCTTGATCCCCACGCCATTGCGGATTTTCAATGAATCTGACTGTGGGATAAAGTTTGGATTGATTTTTCCATCTACCACCAGCATTGGACCTGACTGCGTTGCATAACGTGCCTTAAAATCTGTGGAAGCATATTTTTGTGTAGTTAATATCACCGCTTGCTTGTCATTCCATGCCAGAACACCATTCGGCTGAATTAAAAAATTACCAAAGCCTCGTGTTGCACGATTCAAGGCTTTTTTCTGCAGCCCATTTTCAACGTAAAGACCAACAGGCGCTAAATCTGCATGATACATCCCTGCATTCATTGCGAAGTTCATCGTATTACACTTACGCGCTAATGACTGCTTTAAACGCTGTAGGTCTCGATATGGCTGCTGCTCTGCATCATATAAATAGAGCTCTAGTTTACTCAAATCCGAAATTTCAACCACATCCACTGCAATGGGCTGACTGACACGTTTCGCTTGAATATTGGCATAGGAAATAGTCGGTGAGAAAATCAGACCGAGCAGCATCATAAAGCGCATTTTTTTAAACATTGAGGTTGATTGAAGACCAAGCATGACCCTATCCATAGTGCACGTTAAAAATCGAACAAATTTTAGCTAAATCATCGCTAAAATAGTCGATTAATTCACAGATTAAAAGTAGACTAATCTTTAAAAATAATTCGGATTTAAAGTAGGACTGGTAAATTCATGCATGTGCAGAAAGATGGTTTTCCTCTTGGAACACATCTGATTGTTAAACATTTCGGTTATAGCCATCATGGCATATATGCCGGCCGCGGTAGAGTCATTCACTACTCTGGTTTTGCACACCTTTTCAAAAAACATCCAATTGAAATGACTTCGATCGAAAAATTCAGCCACGGCAAAAAAATTATCGTTCAGTCATATAGCAATCCAAAATTTAAAGGTCGTAAAGTGGTGCGTCGTATGCGCTCTCGCATGCATGAAAACAACTATCATCTGATTATTAATAACTGTGAACACTTATGCACATGGGCTATTACCGGCGTTGAAAGTAGTCCTCAAGTGTTCCGTATGATGAACCGACTCACCACGATTGGCTATGTCAGTTCTCTGATGAGTTTTATGAGCAGTATGATGCTGACCGTCACCACTACTTGCTTTGCACTGGTGTTCTATATTAAAAAGAAACTGCGCGAAAAAGCCAAAATGCAAATGCCGGTTTATACCTATTTAAAGCGTGAAGAACATAAAAATCGTTAATCCACTACAGCATCGTTGAACTGTGGCTTTATCAAATTTCAATACATCAGACATTACTTAGAGATCCTGTGCCAATACACAAGATTTTGCTTACCGCGTATCAGATGTAATACTTAATCTTGGTAACGCTTCACATTACTAAAAGTTCGCATTGCTAAAAGGTGGAAATTTATCTTCAACCAAATTGCTTTGCAGGCCATGTTCTAAATAAATTTTGGCTGCATCCAAAACCGTTGTAAAACCCCCTGTACTATCAATAATAAAATCAATCAATGCCTGACCTTGCAGAGGAATCTTTGAATTTTTGATGCGGACATAGGTTTCCATCGGGCTAATTTGCTCAAAAATAAAATCGACCTGAGTTTTTGGTTCTCCCCACTGTATTTGAATTAGTTGGTTTTCCTTAATATTCAGTACGTCTACATTGGCGACTGCATTATATTTTTGCCAAGTCCATTGCACGGTTTTACCTTCTTCTAAATAGCCACTGGATGCACTAAACCAAAAATGCTGTGTAATTAAAGGATCAACAAAAGCATTAAATACGATATTGATGGACTTACGAATTAACATCTGGGTTTCAATCACGACACTCATCAGCATTCCTTCATATTTTAATTTTATTCAGTGATAGCACAGAGAACTGATCATTGCCTACCACTGAATTGTTATTGCCCTATTCTGCTGTATGTTCTGAAATAAAGGCTGATGTCACTAGCGTGGGATTCTTCTCTGTAAATTGCCCATTCCAATAGGGATAGTATGGATAAGGTGGATACACTGCACTGACTGCGTCTAATCGGGCTAACTGCTCTACGCTTAATGACCATTCCTTCGCCGCAAGGTTATCCAACAGTTGCTGTTCATTGCGTGCGCCTATCAAAATACTAGACACAGTCGGTCTGGTTTTCAGCCAATTCAATGCAATCTGCGGGATAGAGTGCCCTGTTTCCATGGCAATTTCTTGCATTACATCTAACACTGCAAATAACTTTTCATGTCGAACTGGCGGTGCGAATTGTGCTGTTTCATGCAGCCGACTTTGCTTTGGAATCGCATGCTCACGATCAAATTTTCCTGTTAATCTCCCCCAGCCCAGCGGACTCCAAACCACTGCACCAATCTGTTGATCATGCTGCGCAGGCATCAACTCCCATTCATAGTCACGTCCAATCAAAGAATAATAGACTTGATGCACACTTAGCTTTTCATAGCCATGCTGTTGGGCAATCGACTGTGCTTTCATAAGCTGCCAGCCTGAAAAATTCGATGCACCGATATAGCGAACTTTTCCACTACGTACCAAGTCATCTAAACTGCGCATCAGCTGCTCAAGTGGCGTCGTGCTATCAAACTGATGCAGCTGCAGCACATCAATATAATCTGTGCCTAACCGTTTTAAACTCGCCTCCACGGCTTGTATTAAATAGTTTCTAGAATATCCACCTTGATTGATTCCATCATTCAATCGAATACCCACTTTACTGGAAATAATCACCTCTTGGCGTTTTGATTGAAGTAATGCACCGAGCATCTGCTCAGAGGCACCATTTGAATAAGCATCTGCGGTATCGAAATAATTCACACCTTGATCAATACAGAGATCAATCATGCGCTGAGCTTCATTTAAGCTCGCTTGCCCCCATGCAGAGAAAATTGGGCCTTGCCCGCCAAATGTACCTGCACCAAAGCCGAACTCTGAAACTTGTAAGCCAGATTGCCCTAGATTGTGATAGTTCATAGATATTTCCTGTGTTTGATTTATACACAGAATATGCACAGATATTTATCAGAAAAACCCTGAATATCAAGAAAGACTTTCTTGATTATATTGATAATGCTAACTGAAGATTTCGAGTTATTCACACGAATGGCGACACTGGGTTCAATCAGTCAAGCCGCTAAAGAGGCCAATCTCTCTGTTTCTGTCGCTAGTAGCCGTCTACACAGACTCGAACAAAGTTTAGGGCTACGCCTATTTCATCGCACTACACGGCAACTACATTTAACACAGGAAGGTGCTGTTTTATTGCAACAAGGTTTTCCCTTGCTCGAACAATTTAATTCTCTGCTAGGCCAATTTCAACCTGAACCACAACAACTTAGTGGGGTATTAAAAATCACCTGTTCAGAAGTTTTTGGTAATCGTATCTTAGGGCCAGTATTTGCAGCCTTTGCCAAGTTGCATCCAACATTGACTTTGGATATTGAACAGACCGATCAAAATTTAGATTTGGTCTCTGCAGGTTTAGATGTTGCGATACGTATTGGACAGTTAGAAGACTCATCACTGATTGCTAAACCGCTCAGCTTAAACCGTCGTATTTTGTGTGCCTCGCCTAGCTATATCGAACAACATGGCGAACCTCACTCCCTAGAAGAGCTCTCTATACACCAATGCATTTTACAGAAATACCCTAAGGGTGTTTCGCAGCTTTGGACATTCGTCCAAGATCAACACAACATAAATATACCTGTTTCAGGACAAGTTCATATCAACTCAGGTGAAGGCGTACGCCAAGCAGCACTTGCAGGTTTAGGCATCTCAAACCACTCCATCTGGCATGTGGATGAAGATTTACAATCTTGCCAGCTTATCCAAGTTCTACCCAAGATCCCTGTTCAAAGTACTGCAATCTATGTGGTAATTCCGCATCGACATTTTGTTCCGCCTAAAGTACAGGCTTTTATGCGACACTTGGACGATTATTTTCAGCATCAATATGCTTGGTACGTATCGCCGAATTTATCTGAAAATTAGGCCAAGAATTTATCTTAAATTACTGTTAAAAGTCTTAATCAGCGGCGGAAGTTCAACTTCTAAGCTGCTATACATTTCACGCTCAATGTTTCGTACAATCGAGTCCAGCGGTAAATCATTTTCCTGCAAGCCAAAAGGCTCTTCCAGTTCTGCACTTAACGCATCCAAACCTAAAAATAAATATGCAATCAAAGCCACAATGACAGGTGTCCATATCCCTAAACTGGCCTCTAGGCTAAATGGCAAAATCAGACAAAATGAATACACTGCGCGATGTAAAAGCACCGAATAGGAAAATGGTAATGGCGTGGTCATAATACGGTCACAGCCTGCATGGATATCACCCATCTCTACAGTATGACGTGTGAGCGTGCTGTAAATAATGTCTGTAATCTGACCTTGCTTATAGGCTTTGACTAAATCTTTTTGAATAATTTCAAGTAAATACTGTGGTGCATTGATATTGTCTCGGCATTGCTGCCATTGCTGATCCGTCAAAGCTACGCCGTCTTTAAAATGTGCAATATCTTGTGATTCATAGCGTAAGCGATCACGTAACAAATTGCAAAACAGCATGATGCGGTACATCAACACGGTTCTTTGCTCATCTTCAAGGACATGGCTATCACGAATCATGTGGCGTGTATTGGCAATCAATGAGCCCCAAAGCTTGCGCCCTTCCCACCAACGGTCATAACAGGCAGTATTTCGAAAGCTCAAAAAAATCGACAGAATCACCCCAAAGATGGTAAATCCGATGGCTGGAACTTCAGGCGTATTCAGGTAGTGTGCAGCGCTTAGATACACCAAAATCGCCGACAAACTCACGACGATAGCCAACGCAGGCATGACTTTTGGGAGTATCGTGCCATGCCATGCAAATAAAAGTTTAAAGCTATTATTTTTATTTCGAATGATCACTTATTTCCCCTCTGTACTGCCTTAATGAACCATCTCAAGCATGAAAAAAGCCCAACCGAAGTTGAGCTTAATCTTAACCTACTTGATCTTAACCTATTGGGGATTCAAAGATGAATCCCTTTAAAAACTAAGATTTTATTTACCCGGTTTAAAACTGTCTTTCAAATCTAAGATGCGGTTAAACACTGGTTTTTCAGCTGTATGATCAAACTGATCTGCAACAAAGTAACCTTCACGTTCAAATTGGAAACGATCTTCAGGTTTTGCTTCTGCCAATGCAGGCTCAATGACCGCTTGAACCACTTTAAGTGATTCTGGATTTAAGTTTGCAAGGAAGTCATCACCCACTTCAGGGTCTGATTCAGTGAATAAACGGTCGTAGATACGAACTTCCGCAGCAATACCCTTGCTTGCAGAAACCCAATGTACAACACCTTTCACTTTACGGCCTTCAGGGTTTTTACCTAAAGTTTCAGGGTCGATTGAACATTTCAATTCAACCACTTCACCGTTCTCGTCTTTAATCACTTCATCACACTTAATCACATACGCATGACGTAAACGCACTTCACCGCCCGGAATAAGACGTTTAAAGCCTTTAGGCGCAACTTCTTCAAAGTCTTTACGATCAATGTAAATGTCTTGAGTCAACGGAATGATACGGTCACCCATGTCAACGTTAGGATGACGTGCATGTACCAAATCCATTGCTTCAGGCAAGTTAGTTAAAGTCACTTTGAGTGGATTCAACACAGCCATGCCACGCGAAGCAGTATTTTCTAAAGACTGACGGATGCAGTATTCAAGCATTGCAACATCTACGATACTGCCATCAACTTTCGTTACACCTACACGTTTACAGAAGTCACGTAGACCTTCTGGAGTAAAGCCGCGACGGCGCATACCCACAACGGTAGGCATACGTGGGTCATCCCAACCATTCACAAAACCACCTTCAACCAATTTACGTAATTTACGTTTAGAGGTAATGGTGTAATCTACATTTAGGCGGCTTGATTCATACTGATGTGGTACAGATGGTGATTTAACTTTCTCTACAACCCAGTCATAGAATGGACGGTGATCAACAAACTCTAGTGTACACAGTGAATGCGTAACCCCTTCAATGGCATCTGATAATGGATGCGCATAGTCGTACATTGGGTACATTTTCCATTTATCACCAGTTTGGTGATGTTCAGAATGCAAAATACGATACAAAATAGGATCACGCATATGGATGTTAGGTGAAGTCATATCAATTTTGGCACGTAGTACTGCCTGACCTTCTCCCAACTCACCATTACGCATTTGTTCAAAACGCGCTAAGTTTTCTTCTACGCTAGCATCACGTTGCGGCGAGTTTTTACCCGGCTCCACAAAATTACCGCGGTTTAGTTTGATTTCTTCAGGGCTCTGCAAATCCACATAGGCATCACCTTGTTCAATCAATTGAACTGCCCAAGTGTAAAGCTGATCAAAATAGCTCGATGCATAACGTGGCTCGCCATTCCACTCAAAACCTAGCCATTTCACGTCATTGGCAATACCGTCTACATACTCTTGCTCTTCGGCATCCGGGTTTGTATCGTCAAAACGGAGGTTACATAGACCTGCGAATTCTTGAGCAATACCAAAGTTTAGGCAAATAGCTTTTACATGACCAATATGTAGGTAGCCATTTGGCTCTGGTGGAAAACGTGTTACAACTTGTTCGGTACGACCTGCAGATAAATCATCTGTAATGACTTGACGTACAAAATCTAAGCCTGGCTGTTGTTCCTGCTGCGCAGCTTCGACAGGGGCATTGTTCTTGGTTGTCGGATTGTTAGGCAGGGATGAAACAACATCGTTTGGCTTCATGGTAATAAAATCACTTCTATAAAGATAAAATTAGGATAATTAAAACGCTTTTCTTTATTTTTAACAAAGAAAGTAACGTTTTTACTTGCCTTGTAGTTTACAGTTTGCTTATGCTTCTCACAACCAAAAAACCCATGGCTTTCATGTCCATGTACAGGAGATTACACAATGAGTTTTCCTCAAGTCGAATTAAACACCAATAAAGGTCGTATTGTTCTTGAGCTTAACACTGAAAAAGCACCTAAAACTGCTGAAAACTTCTTACAGTATGTTCGCGATGGTTTCTATGACGGCGTGATTTTCCACCGTGTTATTGATGGTTTCATGATCCAAGGCGGCGGCATGGATGAAAACTTCAAAGAAAAAACAACTCGTGATTCTATTGAAAACGAAGCTGACAACGGTTTAAGCAATGATGTTGGTACGATCGCTATGGCACGTACTCAAGCACCTCATTCTGCTTCAGCTCAATTCTTCATTAACGTTAAAAACAACTCCTTCCTTAACCACACTGGTAAAACAGCGCAAGGTTGGGGCTATGCAGTATTTGGTAAAGTAGTTGAAGGTCTTGACGTTGTTGACGCAATCAAAAGCGTTCGCACTGGTAACCGTGGCTACCACGCAGACGTTCCTCTAGAGAACGTTGTAATCGAATCAGCTAAAATCATTTCTGAGTAATTTTTAAATCCTCCCTGAGTAGCATTGCTGCGCAAGTCCCTTTAATAAAGGAGGGAGTTTCAATATGAAATAAATGTCGGAACTCCTCCCTTTTCTAAAGGGAGGCTGGGAGGGATTTTTAGAATAAGGAAAAGATTCGTGACCTATTTGTTTATCGCTGATTTACATTTGTCACCTGAACACCCTCGACTCGTTCGGGGGTTTTTAGCTTTGTTAGAACAATACAAAACTCAAAATACCCAGCTGTATATTTTAGGTGATTGGTTTAATGCTTGGATTGGTGATGACTTTACTGCTCACTGGTTAGACGAAATCATTGCAGCGCTTAAAGATTTTACTTCTTTGGGAAATCAAATTTATTTCCAAGTGGGTAATCGTGACTTTGCATTGGGTCAAAAGTTTTTAAATAAATTTCACGGTCAATTATTACAAGACGTTGATTATCTCCACATTGGCAACTATAAAATTCGCCTCGAACATGGCGATTTACTTTGCACCGATGATGTGTCTTACCAAAAGTTTCGTAAAGTGATTCGTAATCCTTTGCTTTTAGGTTTCTTAAAAAGCTTACCGCTTAGCATTCGACAAAAAATCGCCAATGGCTTCCGCAAAAAAAGTACAGAAACCAAGCAAGTTAAATCTTATGAAATCATGGATGTAAATGCCGAAGCTGTAGAAAAAGCTTTAGAGCATGCCGATCTACTGATTCATGGACATACCCACCGGCCCCAAATACATGATGTGCATGGAAAACTACGTATCGTTTTAGGGGACTGGCGCGCAGAACAAGCTCAAATATTAGAGGTTGGTGAAAACCCATCTGTGAGTGATTTAAAATTAAAAAAATGGTCTTACTAACCCTTAGGCTTTAGTTAAACCTGCCGTCATATTTGGTTAAAACAATACATCCAGATATCAAGACATAGCCTTTTACCAGACTATCTCAACAGATTATCAATTGAACTGCATCCTACATATAGCAGATTAGCGTCATTTAAAATCTTAAAAAAAACAAAGTTTAAACTTAAAAATAATTTCACAAGGAATTCACTATGGACTTACTTTCATCCACAGTGAACATCTTCAGATATTAATTAAGCAGCAATGACAGGTTGCTTAACTGCTGGACTATTACCAATTTGCCATACATATGGTAGCGGCGTTTGATTAATCTCCCAATCACCAATGACTTTCTGTTTATAAATAAGTGGATTATGCGATGACACTACACGAGCATTACGCCAAAAGCGGTCTAACTGTTTAGTTGTCGAGCTTGCTGAAGCGCCCAAGGCGTTAAACAACTCACTACTTAAATTTAGTACCAACTCTGATATGACCACTTGCCCTTTAGAGGATTCAAGCTCCGCACGGTCATTCGCTTGCTGATCCAACTGGGTATCAGACTGAAAATGACTTAAATATGCGACATCCAAAGCTTCTGCTGCACGAATTGTAATTGCTTCAGCTGCATAAGACTGTGCCGACGCCTTACCAATCACTTGTAAAATTTGTGCATCATCTCGAACTAAATCAGCATTACCATGGCTGTAAATACGTGTGCGTTCACGGACTTCATTACTGAAAACGTCCACAGCATTTTGTGCTATACCTGCCAGCGTTGCCAAATGCACGATCTGATAGAACGCCGTTTGATATTTAAAGCGCTGATCGAACGGCAAAATATGATCACGATCAATGCTGACATCTTGAATATTCAGTGTGCCGCTGCCTGTGGTTTTTTGGCCAAAGCCATCCCAGTCATCGTATACTTGTATGCCAGCGTCATGTGTTGAAACTGCAGCTATAACATGTTGATTCGTTGTTTCATCTAAAGCGAATAGATCGATCCAATCTGCAAAGATTGTTCCGGTAGAATAGTATTTTTGACCATTGACCCTTAGCTGACCTTGCGCATTTTCAGTAACTCGGGTAACAACATCTCCAATTTCAACTTTTCCGATTTCTGTCCAAGCATTACCGACCAAATCGCCTTGCAGAAAGCGCTTAAACCAAACTGTTTGATCTTGTGTTTTTTGCGCATTTAAACGGTCTTCTACAAAAGCAAAATGACCTCTTAATGCCTGTACAACATTAGAATCGGCCTTAGCCAATTCAATTAACAGCTGAAACAACTGTTTTTGTGAAACCCCTTCACCGCCAAAAGCCACGGGTACACGGACCGCACCAAATCCAGCTTGTTTTAACCATGAAATTGCATCATACGGCAGTTTCCTATTTTGTTCCCGCGCCAAAGCGCCTTCTGCAATTCTCTGAAAAATCGGACGGAACTTAGCGGCCACTTGATCATAGTCAGCACCTAAAGATAAGGGCTGTTTATTATTTTGAATCGTCATAATCTTCTCCTCTTAACTCCAAGCATGGCGCGGCGGTGGTACATCATTTAAATAGTAGTTGCCTACAATATTCAGCTTCCAACGTACGGGATCGTGCAAAGTATGCGTGCGCGCATTACGCCAATGACGGTCTAAATTCAGCTCAGACAACGTTGATCGTGTGCCTGAGAGTTCAAATAGTTTATTCGCCGCAAGTAACGCAATTTCAGTCGTCAGGACCTTAGATTCTGCTGTCAGTAGTGTTGCCTCTGACACCGTTTCTTCTGTTGGGTTCTCTACGGCTCGGTCTATCGCTTCACCCGCCAAAGCCAACACTGCCTCTGCAGCTCGGAGTTTAATTTTCAACTCGCCGATGTTGGCAATCGTATACGGATCTTGCACCGCCTTTTCTAAGCCCGAATCAATCCAAGGACGTGCATGCTGGCGCACATATTGAATCGTTTCATTAATCGCACCGCGCGCAATACCAGCATCGACAGCAGATTGAATGAATTGAGAAATAGCGCCCGCAGCAGTTGGACATTCAAAAGCTTGATGAATGGGTACAATGTGATTTAAATCCACTTTGACATTGTCTAACAGTACAGAACCGCTGACTGTCGTTCTTTGTCCAAAACCACTCCAGTCGTTAATAATGGTTAAACCCGGCGTATGCTGGGGTACTAAGGCTGCATAAGGCTTTCCATCATTCACAGCAACAACAGGTATCCAATGTGCAAGCAAAGCGCCTGTTGCAAAGAATTTTTGACCATTAATGAGCGCATGATCATCTTTAAACTCAATGGCTGTTGTTAATTCTGCAACTGTTTTGGAACCTTTTTCTGAAAATGCATTGCCAAAGCGTTTACCTTGTAAGACTTGATCAAAGAAAAACTCTTGCTGTGATGGATTTGCATCCAAACGAATATGCTCGACAAAGACCCAATGGTTTTGAGCAATTTGTCCTAGGGATGAGTCTGCACTAGAAATAATTTTGACCACTTCTGCAAGGGTTTTATAACTCACTCCTGCACCACCAAATTGACGCGGTACAGTAATGCCCCACAAGCCTGATGCTGAATATTGCTGTACTTCCTGTAAAGGTAAGCGGCGTTCATGATCGCGTTTAGCTGATTCTTTTGTAAATTCCACAGCTAATTGTTCAGCAACCTCGATAGCTTCTTGATCAGATCGAATAATATGCGCTAAACCACTAGATTGATAGAAATCGCGCGGAATGTTTTGCGCCTCTTTTAGTTTAATTTCAATTTTTGAAGTCATTATTAAAATGCTCAGTTTAGATATTATTCAAATAAGCTAGCACTTTTTATTTTGATTATTTATAGAATTATCATCAAAACAAATCAGTTTTCATGACATAGAATTTACATTTTTAATTGTCAAACAAAATCTTTATAAGCCGTACCAAACAAAAAAAATATCTGCTTATCCATATGAATATATGAAATATTCAAAAATTATGATTAGCATTTATTCAGATTTGTTTTTGACTTTTTATTAATAAATGCAGCTGTATTTTTATATACCCTCTTATGCAAGAGATTAAATAACCCAGTAAAAAATCATGTTTAAAAATATTCGCTTCAATGCCTTTGAAATGAACTGTATTGCACATCAGTCACCCGGTCTATGGCGTCATCCATTAGACCGTTCTACAGAATATAAAGACCTAGAATATTGGACCGACTTAGCTAAAATTTTAGAACGCGGAAAATTTGATGGTGTCTTTATAGCAGATGTTTTGGGTATCTATGATGTCTATCATGGTTCTGCTGAACATACGCTGACTGGCGCAGTGCAAGTGCCAGTGAATGATCCTTTGCAAATTGTTCCCGCAATGGCAGCCGTCACCAAACATTTAGGCTTTGGTGTCACGACTTCAATTTCATTTGAGCACCCCTATCCTTTCGCAAGGCGTATGAGTACTTTGGATCATCTAACGAAAGGCCGTGCAGGTTGGAACATTGTGACTTCTTATCTAGAAAGTGGCTCTAAAAATCTAGGTCTGAAAACCCAAGTCAGCCATGATAACCGCTATGATATCGCAGATGAATATTTAGAGGTCCTCTATAAACTCTGGGAAGGTTCTTGGGAAGATGATGCTGTGCTACGCGATAAGCAAAAAGGGATTTTTGCCGATCACCGTAAAGTGCATCCAATTCAACATGAAGGAAAATACTTTACAGTTCCTGGCATTCATATTTGCGAACCTTCACCCCAGCGTACACCGGTTTTATATCAAGCTGGCGCATCCGCACGCGGACAACAGTTTGCAAGTCAAAATGCGGAATGTGTTTTTATCTCTGCACCAACTCAAATTGCTGTAAAAAAGCTGGCAGATGGTATTCGGCATAATTTAGTGAAAGAAGGCAAAGATCCCCATTCTGTCCTGATCTATACCATGCTGGCCATAGTGGTTGATGAGACCGATGAAAAAGCCCAAGCTAAGTTCCGTGAATATCAGCAATATGGCAGCTATGACAGCGGCTTGACCCTGGCTTCTGGCTGGTCAGGTGTCGACTTTTCTCAGTTTAAACCAACAGATCAAGTGGAATACATTCAAACCGATGCCATTCAATCTATGCTGCAATCTTATGTAGAGGCAGATCCTGATAAAATTTGGACGATTGAGGAAATTGCAAAATGGACCAGTGTCGGCGGTAACGGATCTGTTATTGTCGGCTCTCCAGCAACCGTGGCAGACCGTTTACAGGAGTGGATTGAGTACACTGGTATCGATGGCTTTAACTTAGCCTACATATTGGCGCATAAGAGTTTTGAAGATATTGTGGAATACGTGGTACCAGAATTACAACGTCGTGGTGTATATCAAACAGAATATGCTGACGAAACCTTGCGTGAAAAACTCTTCGGCCAAGGCGCGAAATTGCCCGACAACCACCGTGCGGCGCAATACCGATATAAAAACCAAGCTCAAGTTTTGAACAAGCATCAACTCCTTGAAATGGCTTAAGCCGCTTTTTTAGGAAAAAAAACAGCAGATGATCTGCTGTTTTTTGCTTTCAGGCTAAGCGATATAGCTGGTTTGGGCCAGTATAGAAGCTTTTACCATCTAGATTCAGGTTAAATGTCTCGCCTGTTTCTAATTCAATCATTTGCCCAACATCAACCCAAATTAAACCAGCATTGGTATTTTGTTGACGTTTCAAAGGCACCAATTTCACATTAATTTCATCGCCATTTACAGCTTTGGCAGTTTGCCAAGTATTTAAAATATTCAAAAGATTTACTCAACATGTGAGCTTTTTGTGACAGAACAAAGAGATTAATCAATCGGGTTTGGAATAATAATTCTGTAGTTACAAAGATAAGATTCAAGTCAGAAGCTTGAATACAGATAAATCACAATCAGCTAAATAAAAAAGATAAGCAGGAACATTACCCGCTTCGAGTTAAGCAGAAGTATACAATATTGTGCTTTGATTAGCAAAAGTAGAGTTTACATATACTCTAAGCCACTACTTTTGCTAAAATTATTGAATTAAAATTTTAACCATCGAGTAAATTAATTACCCATACAGTGAATAATATAACGAAGGCTGTATCGCTTAGTAACCACCTTCTGTTTTCGTTACTGGGGTATCATTTTTGTATTTCGATAAAAGTTCACGTAACGAATTCATGAGCACACTGGTATCGACACCCACGGCAACAAATTCTGTGCCTAACTCGATATATTTCTGAGTCACATCATGTTGTGTCGACAAAATACCTGCAGCTTTACCCGCCTTACGTATGCGCTGAATCGCATCAATCACGGTTTTTTGTACTTCAGGATGATTCGGATTCCCTTGATAACCCATCGTCGCCGACAAATCTACTGCACCAATAAACACCCCATCGATGCCATCAATTTTCAATATTTCATCCAAGTTTTTAATCCCTTCAACCGACTCAATCTGAATCAGTAAACAGATATTTTCATGTGCATTTGCATAATAGTCAGGAATACTGTTCCAACGTGTTGCACGTGCTAATGCTGCACCAACGCCTCTAATACCGTCGGGTGGATAACGTACTGCCTTAACCATAAGTTGAGCTTGTTCAACAGTTTCGACCATAGGGATGAGCAAGGTTTGCGCACCGATATCCAACAATTGTTTGATTAATTGCACACTACCAATTGGAGGTCGAACCACAGCTTGCGAAGGATATGCAGCAATACTTTGCAGTTGCGACAATGTCGTCCGCAAGTCACTTGGCGCATGCTCACCATCAATTAGCAACCAGTCATAACCTGCATTTGCAGCTATTTCAGTACCATAAGCATCGGCTAAACCGACCCACAAACCAATCTGCTGTTCGGTTTTTAATTTTTTCTTGAAATGATTGGTGTAATCCATCGCTGCTGTCTCATGCTTAAACTATGATTAACTACAATTGATTAAACGCCTTTTGGCAAAAACTACCAATAGCATTTATCTATCTTATGATTTTATATAACTCTAATTCGCACTTCATACAGCTTAAATCTGTTAATTTTTAGCCATTGAGTCCAGCATATACGACTAAGATCTATCTTTGGAAAATTTTCTCCTTAGACCATTTGGCCATTTATCCGCTAAACTACAGCAAACTATATCTGGAGATATTCGATGGATCTGTTAAACGTATCAAAACAACGCTATACCACGAAAGCATATAATCCTGCCAAAAAAATTCCACAGGAACAATTTGAGCGTTTATTACAAATACTCCGTTTAACACCATCTTCCATTAATATTCAGCCTTGGCATTTTTTTATTGCAGATCATGATGCAGCCAAACAACGCATTGCCAAAGCCTTAGTAGGAAAATATGCCTACAATGCCCCAAAAGTTTTAGATTCATCACATACGATTTTATTCTGTACTAAAGCAGACATCACTGCAGAGCATTTAGATAATCTTTTAAATCAGGATGATCGTAGTGGTCGCTTTAAAGATGACAAAGCCAAACAAGGTCAAAAAGACAGCCGTACAGGTTATGTCGATTATTATCGTAATGAAAAAGGTGATATTCAACGTTGGGCTGAAAACCAAACATTTATTGCTTTAGGTCAAATGCTTTTGGCAGCAGGCATTGAAGGTGTGGATGCAACACCGATTGGTGGATTTGACGAAGCGATCATCACTGAAGAATTGGGCTTAGTTGAACAAAACTTGATTCCTTCTGTACTGATGACTTTAGGCTATCGTAGCGAAAATGATTTCAATGCGAAATTACCTAAATCACGTCTAAATGCTGAAGAAATTTTTACACATCTTTAAGCTTTCCATAAAACCGACGAAAGGGGTAATTTTGCCTCTTTTTTGTCATTTCGGGACTTATTATTTAAACAATTATCGAGTATATTCTGCTCAAAATATACTCAGGTCTCTCCCTATGCCTACAGCTATAAAATTACCCATGAAATTTCATTGCGAAGCGTGCAATACGGTTTATTTACAAAAATATGCGGGCGATATGCTCCATAGCTATCCAAACTGCCCTAACTGTAAACAACCGGGTCAATTACAAGGCACAATTGAAACTCAAGATTTCCTAAAACACCCCGTTGCAGTGGGTAAATGTTATTTTAAAAACACCTTACAACGTTTTCAACAACTCACACGTTAACTAAGCATCTAAAACTAAAAGCCCTCAAATCGAGGGCTTTTTTAATAACGGCATATTTAGTAACAATCTGAAAATATAATATTTTTAAATTGGTCTGAACTTTGCTGAATAATTTGAATCAAAACAACAATTCAAGCAGAGGTGGGACATGTCATATTTACTACAAATGCCGATGAAGTTTGAATGCGGTCATTGCCATCAAATGTATCTGCATACTTATCAATATACAGATCATCACTGCCCTGAGTGTTCAACCTGTCGAGATCAAGGACTGCTCATGGGTGTGGCTGAATGGGATGATTTACTACAACACCCGATCGTTTTTGCTAAAAATTATCTTAGACAGACATGGCATATGCTAAGCAAACCACACTCATGATCCCTGCAATCAAACCAAAGACGGTTGCGCCTCTCAATTTTTCTTTAAAGATGATGAGGCCCGCAACCACACCTAAAACCACGACCAAAATATTCATTCCAGCAAACACGATTGCAGGTGTGTCTTTAAGCAACATGTGGGCTTTCACATACAGTGCGATATTGGCAAAGTTCAAGAGACCTAAGCCCAATCCAGCGAGGATATTTTTGGTCTGCCCCAAACTGCCGTGCTGTACGATGTTATAAATGCTCGAAAGTAAAAATGCACAAATAAACACCAAATTTAAAGTCACCGCAAACTGCATGCCCAAACCTGAAGCAAATTTTAATAGCACATCAATCAGTGCATAGCCTGCCCAAACGCTCAATAAAAATAAAATACCCTGCTTTCCATCAATGCTTCCCTTTCGCTGTGAAAATAAAATCAGCAATACCGCAAGTACACCAAGTGCGATACCAATGAGCTTAATGGCATTAAAATATTCACTGAAAATAAAATAGGCTGCGCTAAGAGAAAGCACAACAGATAAGCGCTGAGCCAATTCGGTTTTTAAAATACCCGCTGTTTGCAGTGAGCGTGCTAAGCAATAAAAAATCGTCGGCAGTAATACACCCAAAGCCGCAATTAAAACCCACGGCGTTTTATTAATCGAAATATGAGCTAGATCCGGCTTAAACCATAGAAAACATAAAATACTCGCAGATGCATAATTCCATGTGATCATTTGTGCAGGGTTAAAACCCCGATCACGACATAGTTTTAGAATTACTGAAACGAGAACACTGCAAATCGCGGCAGCAAAGATCAATTCCATGACACGCTCTTATTCTTGAGTTGTATTTAAAGCAATTTTTCTAAGTTCAAATCAAAGAAAAGCCCACTTAATTGTGGGCTTTTCTTCAAAAATAATCTATCTCAAGACAAATTATTTATAGTGACTCACCATTTTCTCTAAAGAAATTGGACGAATCTTGTCAGCATTACCCGCTGTACCAAATGCTTCATAACGATCGATACAAATTTGTTTCATTGCATCAACAGTTGCAGAGAAGAATTTACGTGGGTCAAATTCAGCTGGTTTTTCAGCCATCATACGGCGCATAGCACCTGTAGAAGCAAGACGTAAGTCAGTATCGATATTAATTTTACGAACACCGTGTTTGATTGCGTCTACAAGTTGTTCTACTGGAACACCATAAGTTTCGCCGATGTTACCGCCGAATTCATTAATTACAGCTAACCATTCTTGTGGCACAGAGCTTGAACCGTGCATTACAAGATGCGTATTTGGTAACGCAGCGTGAATTTCTTTAATACGGTCAATCGCTAAGATGTCACCTGTAGGTGGGCGAGTAAATTTGTACGCACCGTGTGAAGTACCCACTGCAATTGCAAGTGCATCAACATTGGTATCAGCTACAAATGAACGCGCTTCTTCAACTGAAGTTAAAAGCTGAGAATGATCAAGTACGCCTTCAGCGCCTACACCATCTTCTTCACCAGCCATACCAGTTTCAAGGCTACCTAAACAACCGATTTCGCCTTCTACTGAAACGCCACACGCATGTGCCATTTGAACAGTACGACGAGTCACGTCTACGTTGTATTCGTATGAAGTTGGCGTTTTACCGTCTTCACCTAAAGAACCGTCCATCATCACTGATGAGAAGCCAAGTTGAATAGAACGTTGACATACATCAGGGCTAGTACCATGGTCTTGGTGCATAACCACAGGAATATGTGGCCATTCTTCGATTGCTGCCAAAATCAAATGACGCAAGAACGGAGCGCCTGCATACTTACGTGCACCCGCAGATGCTTGTACAATTACAGGTGAATTTGTTGCATCTGCCGCAAGCATAATTGCACGCATTTGTTCTAAGTTGTTTACGTTGAATGCTGGTACGCCGTAAGCATGTTCGCCGGCGTGATCCAAGAGCTGGCGCAATGAAATAAGAGCCATAATATCCTCCCAGGTAATGCCGCATATTCTACATGCTCAATCATTTCAATTCAGCAACAAATAACACTATTTAAAAAAAAATCCCTGCATTTGCAGGGACTTTTTAAATAAAGACAACAATCTTAGTGAGCTGCTGCTGCTGAAGCGGCTGTTTCAGCGTCAGCTGTTGCTTCGTCTGCAGGTGCATTTGCAATTTCAGCAGGAACATCTTGGTTCTTTTCATCCAATACTGGCTTATCAAGTTCATCAATGGCTTTTTGTTGTTCTGGCGTTGTTTGAGCATTGTCTACGGCAACAGCAGATGCTTCTGATTCCGTTGGTGCAGACTCTTTTTTAGCACAAGCTGTCAAAGTTAATGGTGCGATTAAAAGTACAGCAAGTGCAAGTTTTAAGTTCATCGTTGTTTCCTACTACTGCGAATTAGGTGTTGCGATGAATTTTATTGCAGAAATATTGCACTTTGATGACGGCAAAATGAATGGACCATAAAAAAAGGCTGACCGAAGCCAACCTTTTTTAATACTGTATTATCTTATTGATAATACTAAATTAAGCACGGTCAAGAAGCGCTGCTACAGCAGGAAGTGTTTTACCTTCGACGAATTCAAGGAAGGCACCACCACCAGTCGAGATGTAACCAATTTTGTCTGCAACTTCATATTTATCAATTGCAGCAAGCGTGTCACCACCACCCGCGATCGAGAAGCCTTCAGATTCTGCAATCGCTAAAGACAATGCTTTTGTACCTTCGCCGAATTGATCAACTTCAAACACACCTACTGGACCATTCCATAGAATAGTTTTTGAAGTTTTCAAAATCTCAGCAAATGCTTTTGCAGTTTCAGGGCCTACATCCAAAATCATGTCGTTGTTTGTTACATCTTCAACTTTTTTCACAACAGCTTTTGCTGCAGCTAATGAACCAAGGAAGTCTGCAAAATCAATTTCAGCAGCATCAGCAACAACAACATCTGTTGGAAGTGGTACAGATACTTTTGCAGCAATGGCTTTTGCTGTATCGATCAAGTCATTTTCACAAAGTGATTTACCAACATTGAAGCCTGCAGCAGCTAAGAATGTATTGGCAATACCACCACCCACGATCAATTGATCACAGATGTCAGATAGTGAAGTTAATACATCTAATTTAGTAGAAACTTTTGAGCCTGCAACAATCGCAACCATTGGTTTTGCAGGAGTTTTAAGTGCACGGCCTAGTGCATCAAGCTCAGCAGCAAGTAAAGGACCTGCAGCAGCCACTTTTGCACAACGTGCTACGCCTTCAGTCGATGCTTCTGCGCGGTGAGCCGTACCAAATGCATCCATAACGTAAACATCACAAAGTGCTGCATATTTAGCAGATAATTCAGGATTGTTTTTCTTTTCACCTACGTTGAAACGGCAGTTTTCAAGTAAAACCACTTGACCTGGCACAACGTCAACACCATCCAAATAGTCAGTGATCAATTGAACATCTTGACCCAAAGCTTCTGTTAAATAAGCGGCTACAGGTGCTAGAGACTGTTCTGCTTTAGGCTCACCTTCAACAGGACGACCTAAGTGTGAATACACCATTACAGCAGCACCTTTTTCTAAAGCTGCTTTAATTGTTGGCAACGCCGCACGTAAACGTGCATCGCTTGTAATCACGCCATTTTTAACTGGTACGTTAAGATCTTCACGGATCAGAACACGTTTACCCGCCAAATCTAGGTCAGTCATACGCTGAAAGTTCATGCATTACTCTCTTTTATTGATATCAAAACGCGACGATTTTAAATGATTATGCAGAAAAACGTTAGCTTCTTTTGCAGAAAAGCTATGTCGAGCCAAAGTTTTGTTATGATAGCGAAAAGCCTTATAAAGATTCAGCGCTTATGTCGATTCATCCAGACCCAAATATTAATCGTTTAAATGTTTTAGGCGAACCCTTGGCAAGCTGTTGTTTTGATCCGATTACCGGATATTTTAGAAATGGCTTTTGCCATACAGCAACAACAGACCTTGGTCAGCATACGATGTGTGCACAAATGACATCTGAATTTTTAAACTTTTCCCAAAAAGTTGGCAATGACCTAATCACACCCTTACCCGAAGTTGGTTTTCCAGGACTACAACCTGGTGACTTCTGGTGTATCTGTGTGACTCGCTGGGTGGAAGCGTATCAAGAAGGATTTGCCCCACCTATTAAAATACAAGCGTGTCACCAAGCGGTGCTGTCTTATGTACCGCTTGATGTACTTATGGAATATGCAGTGTAATGAGTACTTCCAAAATCATTTTGGCTTCTAGCAGCCAAACCCGTAAAGACCTGATGGACCGTTTACGGATTGATTACCTCTCAATCGTACCAGATATAGACGAAACACCTCGTGGTGAGAACCACGCTGATGAGTTAGCAAAGCGGCTGGCATTTGAAAAAGCTTCAGCAATTGCAAACCAACACCCAGACGCGATTGTGATTGGTTCTGACCAAGTCGCATGGCGCGAAGGCGCACCAGATATTTTTATCGGTAAACCGCTTTGCGATGAAAAAGCCATTAAGCAGCTTCAAGCCAATTCTGACAAAATCGTTTATTTCAGTACGGCACTCAGTGTCCAACAAAAATCGACAGGTTTTGAACAAACCCTTGTCGAGCACTATAAAGTGAAATTTCGCAAACTGAGCTTGCCTGAAATTGAACGTTATGTTCAGGTTGAACAACCGTTACACTGCGCTGGCAGTTTTAAATGTGAAAGTTTAGGGATTAGCTTATTTGAAGAAATGATCGGGCAAGACCAAACTACACTCATGGGTATGCCGATGATTAAACTCTGCAATATTTTGCGTGAATTAAAAATTTTAGTGCCTTAATTTTCAACTTCTCATAAAAAAACCGAGCTAAAGTGCTCGGTTTTATCTTTTTTAATTGCTTTCTATCATCTTAAAATTATAATAAATTTTTAGGGAAATATTAAAATCCTTATCACGACACATTCTGTCGCCACTCTAATAAAAGTGATTGTTAATAGAACGTATAAAGAATAATATTTTCCTATAACATTGTTATGAATAGGGTATTTTATAAAAATGATAAATGAAAAGAAACATGCCTACATTTGGACTAGAGAACATTCTCCTGAAAGATTATTTAATTTAGAAAAGATTAGATCTTCTTGGTCTATTTTATTTGGTGAAAAAAAAGTTGGACATTTTCAGCCTATTCAATATCTACCTAATCCAACAGCAAAAAATAGTAACCACTTTGATATTGTAATTGAGGGGGATAAAACGAAGGTCTATTTAAGAGTATTCACCACTAAGGAATGGTTTATTAGAGAAGTTTATAATAAAGCAACTGAACTAACACGAATACGCTATCCCGATTATGATGCACATCACTTTATTGATGGAGATAGAGTTGGAGAAAGACGTATCGTTTTTCATTCTGAACGTCATGGGCTAAGTCGAAACCATCTTCGTTATGCTTTGTTCGATATTACTGAAAAATCTAAACCCGAAATCACAGTGACTGAATTCTGTCGTAAGACTGTTCGAGCATCAACTAGCACATCAAAATCTCAGATGGATTATATTGTTGTCCTTGATGTAGATGAAATTAATCATGAAATCGTCTATAAAGTTGAAGAATGGATAAAAAATAACAATTTTCCTACTTTATCAGAGAAGCCTTTAAATTTCAGTTGGGATGAAATCAAAAGCTATTTTACAGAATTGTCTGAACCAGAGTTGGTTTATCTCAATTGGGCGGAGGCTGAGCATTCTTTAAGTGTTCACGATAAAGCCCTATTTAAAGCAGTTAATCAACTTGATATCACGATGGTTAATCAGGCACTGAACGATGGAGCAAATCTAAATAGGTTTTGCTCTGAACAATCGATCTTGAGCTGTCTTATTTCAGCATGGAATGACTATATTACTTTTCCTGATCATCATAATACCAACTCAATTTCTCTCAGTCATGTGAAAGAAATGATGCAATTACTATTAGATAAGGGTGTTCATCCTGATTTACATCACCCTGACGGGGCTAATGCTTTAACAGATACAGTACTTGCTCAACAGCCAGAATTAGCTGAAATACTATTAGAATATGGAGCAGATTCGTCTATCAGTTTATATACGGATATGGGAATGGCGCCTGAGCCATCTGCTTGGTCTTTTGCACAAATAGATGGATTCAATATAGACGTTGAGCTGGGTGCACGTGAAGTATTCTATGCAATGGTACGTCATCGTAGTACTCCTGCTTTCACTCAAGAAGTTGAGGATCGAGATCGACGAGATTCCATGCTCTCAGATGAAGAACGCTCTTGGTGGAAAGCTTAGAGATTTGATAGAAACCTAACAGTTCGTATTTCGTATAAGAAATTTAGGTTAAATGCGTGCTAAAAATAGCTCCGATCTGAGCTGTTTATTCACCAATTAAAATATCCAATGTATCAAAAACAATCATGCCCACTAGTTGAAATAATCTACTAAACGGCTCTCTTTCAATAAAACTCAAGTTTTTAAAACAGCATTACTTGCAGAGTTCATATAGTTCAAGGGACAATATATCCATTGAAATTGTATGTATTTAGCTATGGCTCATTCTCTTGACATCCTCGGCGGTATCAGCGCTGAACAATTCCTTGCCGAATATTGGCAGAAAAAACCATTATTGGTTCGAAATGCACTCCCTGAAATTGCCCATATACTAGAACCCAAAGACATTCTTGAATTGGCTTTAGAAGATAACGTCACTGCACGTCTCATCAAACAAAAAGATCGTGATCCTAACCAATGGACAGTAAAATCTTCTCCACTACTTAAAGCCGATTTTCAAAAAATGCCGAAACTGTGGACTTTATTGGTTCAAGCTGTCGATCATTATTCTTTTGACCTAGCCGAGCTTTGGAAGCAGTTTTCATTTATTCCGCAATGGCGTCGTGATGACATCATGGTGTCGTATGCACAAAAAGGCGGCTCTGTCGGACAACATTTTGATTTTTACGATGTCTTCCTCGTACAAGGCTATGGTCATCGCCGTTGGCAATTGGGTCAGATGTGTGATGCAGATACTTCATTTGTAGAAGGTCAACCACTTCGGTTACTGCCAGAAATGGATGTACATTTTGATGAAGTGCTTGCTCCCGGCGACTTACTTTATGTGCCACCAGGCCTATCACACTATGGCGTAGCTGAAGATGAATGTCTGACCTATTCATTTGGCTTCCGCATGCCAAATGTCACTGAAATGATGGATCGAGTGACAGACAAATTCACAGACAATCCTCTACTTAAAAATCCATTAACTGACATTTTACGTGACCAAATCAGTGCGATTGGCCAAGTGACTGAAAATGAACTTGAGTATTTAAAAGAAAAGTTATTTGAACAATTGCAAAATTCAACCGTACTTGAAGATGCAATCATGAGCTTAATGTCAGAACCTAAATATCCTGACAATATTCCTGAAGCCGAAGAAATCGGCACTGGTGATCTTGAAGAGGCCTTAGATCAAGGCTATCAACTCATGTTAGAACCGGCTTCACGCTTACTATATACAGAGCAAGACGGTGATATTTTGTTTTGGGCAAATGGCGAAGGAATCTGTATCTCAGACGAATTTGCAGTGCATTTAAAAACCATTGCCGATGGCCAAAGTCTAGCGCTAGACGAATCTTTATATGATGCTGATATCTTAGAGGATATTGCCATGCTATTAAATGAATCTGTGCTGATGCTCGTCCCAACGGAAGCTGAATAAACTCAATAAAAAGGGAGCGTCATGCTCCCTTTTTATACTGCTGAATAGCATTATTTTCGCTTTCTACGATTTAAAAAATCTTCGACTTGATCGGCTTTTTTTTCCACGATGACGTGATAAACCCATACTATCAACAACACAAATCCAATAAACCACAGATAGCGCATTACACCGTATTGACTACCTTTGCCTTGCCAAATTTGTAATTCAATACTTTGAAACTCCACATTCCTCGACTCAAATAAACTTAGTTGACTGGTCATACTATTTGGATCATTGGCAGCATTGACTGAAAAAGGCGCACCGTCCATAACAAAAGTAAATTCTTGTCCTGCATCCAATGTTTCTAATCGTTCAACCTGATCAATACCTGCACCCATTTGCATAAGATTGCTTGAGGTTTGTTGAATAGCGGCATTGTAGTTATCAATTTGAAATTTTACAGATACCTCACCACTGGTCATTGCCCTACCTCTGACCAACAAGACTGCACGATATGGGTTTTGGCTCGATGTCGCCGTGTAATACACTGCAAATTTTTTAGTGTTTAATGTATTTGTATCGCTTTGATTTTCAATGAGTAATTTTTGAATTTCTTCAGTACTTAACACCGCATGCTGGAACAAAATCTGCCCATACTCACCTGGTTTAGGCGCATGATCCTGCGAACCACAAGCTGCTATAAAAGTGACACAGCAGAAGAATGCAATGCGCTTTAGATGACTTAATATCGAATTGATCATCATTTTTATTATTTCAACATATTATTTTACGCAGCTGATTTTAAATTAATTTCTGTTTGAATAATGGTACAGCCTTGCTGAGAATGAATTTTGAAATTCCCACCTATCCGCTCCACACGCATTTTCATACTTCTCATACCGATACTCATGCCATGATTTGAAACACTCTCAACATCAAAACCGACGCCATCATCTTCAATAGTTAATAACAATGCGCCATTCTCGAATTGTGACAGCGTCACATTGACATGATTTGCTTGGCTATGTTTCACAATATTGGTCAGACTTTCTTCAATCACTCGTATTAAAGTTAGGCACTGAATTGCCGTTGGTTTGATCGCCCACTGCGAAGGAATGCACCATTTGGCATTCATTTCCACTTCATCCATTAACTGGCTAAAGCGATGTCGAACAGGTGCAATCCAGAGCAAGGGTGAATCTGGCACCTTACTGTCCAAAGATGATCCACTATCAATAATTTGCCTTAAATCATCGCGCAATAATTTCAACATCGACAAGAACTGTCTGTTTGGAATATTACTTTCACACTGATCAACCAAGATCATCGAGCGCACAATGGATGCGCCCAGACCATCATGCAGATCATGCGATAATTTAATCCGTTCCTGCAGGCGTACATTACTCAGTTCAAGCTGATGTTTATCATTCAAGCTACTACATAGTTCATCACTGACTTTCTGAACTTCAAATGCCAGATCATCATTATATTTTTCAATTTTCTGTATATTTCGATTGAGTCTCGCCCCCAAGATCACCACTATAAATAAGGTTATAATCGGTGAAGTAAAGGGTGATAAAGGTGTAAAATTTTCTTTTGGAAAGAGTACCAAGACCGTGATGTCAGCTATGACTATCACAATTATCGCAGTCAAACAGATTGCTAATAAAATATAGTCCCCTCTTCGTTCTTTGAAACTAATTCTACACAGATAGAGGTAAGTGATAAAAAAGAATGCACAATATAAAAAGAAAATAAGGCTCGAAATATCTGCATTTTGTTCAAATGGCCAGATACACACTACACCAATCAGTGCAGCAGTCAACATAGTAAATGACAGTTCTATTCGTGGAAACTTACGCCCAAGAAAGCGCAAGATATAGATACTAAAGCACTGAAAGTACAGCATTACAAATATCAGATTAGCTTTGGCAGAAAAAACCGAATCTGGGTATGGAAAGGTTTCAGTAGTCAGAGCATTACTGAGAAATAAAATCCACAACACTGTTGAAAGCGCAAACCAGCCAAAACTGGTATCACGAGGACGCATCAACCAAATAATAAAGCAAATTAGACCCAAGACCCCAGAAAGAAAAATATTTAACTGTAATATGGTCCGACGTGTAAACGTTGTTTTTTCAGCTTGCTCAACCGTTGCCATTACATTGTTAAATACTACTGGGCCCAAGCCAGCATTTAAACTCGAGTAACCATACACATAGATCAAAGTTTCATTATGATCATGTTTGATTCCACTTATCGGTAAAATCCAATAGCGCGCAACATTCCAACTTTTAGAAATCGGTTCTTGAAGATTTTTATTGGTCCACAGCAAGTCGCCATTCAGAAAGACTGAACCCGTATTAATGATATAATCAATATATAGTACGATGGGTTCTGCCAAACGGGCATTATTTTTACAGTACCAAGACCAGTCTAGTTTATACCAAGCACCACCTTGATAACCTTCCCAGTCTTTATCTTCTTTCCAACGATCAGGTAATTGTGTGGTTTTCCATCCCGTTCTGAGTAATTCTTGATTGGATGGTGTTTTCACCCGTGAAATGCTATTCACAGTTACATTACATTGATCATTTACAGGGAAAACTTGCTCTGCATGACTCAAGGTCCCCCATACTAAACAGAGGATAAATAATAAAAAATATCCTCCTTTACGCATTATAAAATACCCATAGATCTTGCTGTACTCACGGCTTTTGTTCGTTTCGTTACGGCTAGTTTTCGGTAAATATGTTTAATATGGCTTTCTACGGTATAGCGCGATACAAAAAGCTGTTCAGCAATCTCACGATTACTCAAACCTTGAGCAACCAAACATAAAATTTCTTTTTCACGACTGGTCAGCAGGTTTAAGTCTGCTTCATCGGCGACTGTTTGTTCTGGACTTGGTGCTTCAGCTTCAGATATTTGTTTGAGGATTTCTCGTGCAATAAATGGGTCAATCGGCGCCCCACCACGTAAAATACTCCGAATAGATAAAAGTACTTCAGCATCATCACGTTCTTTTAATACATAGCCTGTTGCGCCTGCTTTAATCGCAGCAAATAAGCTTTCTTGTGTACTCCATGCAGAGACAACCAAGATCATGGTATTACTTTCGAGGGAACGTATTTTTTCAATAATTTCGATACCACTACCATCAGGCAAACCTAAGTCAACTAAGGCTAAGGATATCGGTTGGGTCTCTACGGCTTGAATAGATTCTTTAACATTTTTGGTGAAGATAAGCTCTTCACGCTTGTAACCCAGCTCCGTCAAAATTTGACGTAAACGTAATTGAATAATTTCCTCATCTTCAACGACAAGCACCGGTACGGGTAGTATGACTTCTTGTGGTGACATGATTTACTTCCCCCGAAAAATGAAATGTCTTTTACATTAACGAGTTTAATCCTTTTAGGATATCCCTGTAATTAAGTAAATTTCTTATTTTTAACAATTTATTCTAATTCAATTTGCGTAATTATGATGCATTTTTCTTCTAATTTTAGACCCACTTATCATTACAACATGTGTATAGCCATCAGTCTGACTATACACAGCACTTAGCTTAAACTTAAGTGAGATTAGCTCAAATATTGCTTTTTCAGATATTGCACAATTTTTTCAGATTCAAAAAGTTCTACACCAGTATTAGGATCTTTCAAGTATGGTACTTGAATATTGTTCCCCATGATTTTTAACACTTGTTCACGCTTACCACCTTTTAGAGGTACATATTTACCAGGTTTTAAGCGCATTATCGCTAATCCCTGATCTTGCCAACGCTCCTTAGCCACATTATGAAAAGTATATGCCAGCTCCATTTCAGACAATGCGCTACGTACGATGCGTGTATACGGACTCGCTTCAAAGCCCCATAGTTCTAAGAGTTGACTTGGAGCATCACGATGGATAACTTTACGCTGCACCCACACGCCTTGAGCCCCATTAATTAAGGTTCCAACATAAGCAACATACGGAATTTTAGGATAACTGGCATATTTCTTAGGAGTCTGACCTGTTTTGCCATAATGTTTAAATAAATGATGAATAATTTGCTGAGATTCGTACAAACGATCCCCAGTATTGTCATCCACCAAGAAAGGGAATTGCTGTTTTCCACCCAATTTTTGCACGTCTAAACGGTACTTTTTAGCCCCTTTGGGACATGGGTAGACCTCATAATCCAAATTGAGTGTGGTTAGTACTTCTCGTACACGACGACAATAGGGAGACCCTTCAAATTCGTACAGTTTAAGGGCTTTTTCAGGTTGTTTCGGATAAGGCGTCCCATTTGTACCTCGTCCGCCTTCTGCTACGCCTGAGAGCAACGCTTGCGCCACTTTTAATTGATGCAACAACATACTTTTTCCTTTCTTTTTTTATTTGGTATTTTTATACAACAGCCGAGAGTCCTCAGCTGATGTTTGTATTTTCTTTTTCACATTTATATCGTCGTGTATGAGCAAGAATTACGCTTTCATTCCACGACTAAAAATTCAAATACGCTTATAAAGCAACCAATTGCTCTTTTGAAACAACGATGCCGTTATTATCAGCATAGATAAAATCACCAGACTGAATGTTTACACCACCAAAACTTAATGGAATATCTGTTTCACCCACGCCTTTGCGGTTACTTTTTTGTGGAATCGCAGCCAAAGCATGCACACCTAAATCAAGTTCTGCAATCGCATCAACATCACGCACGCAGCCGTAAATAATGACACCATTCCAATGATTGTTGACTGCAGATTCAGCAATCATATCACCCATCAAGGCACAGCGCATCGACGCACCACCATCCACAACCAATACTTTACCCGTACCATCGGTTGCCAATAATTCTTTAACACGAGAGTTATCTTCAAAACATTTGACCGTCACCACCTGACCGCCAAAACTTTTTCGTGCACCATAACTTTGAAAGAATTTACCATCCATTGATGGGATCACCACTTGTAATTCTTTATCTGGATGATCATCAAGTAAATCACAAGTGACGAATGGAACTGTAGACACGGTATTTCCCTCATTTAATTGTTAGTATGCGTAAATTATCATAAATCTCGAACTTTTCAGTCTGAGTTTGTGCCGCCTCGACCATAGTATGAGCCACTTGCTGTGCTGTCACTGGCTTAAACTTGAAACGGTCAGGTACAAAATGCGAAAAGCGCATATAGAGCTTCTGTGTCGCATCCTCTAAATGTCGAGATTCATTACGCTCACCAAGTAACAGCGAAGGCTTTAATATCGAAAGTTGATTTAACTTTAAGGTTTTTAAATAATATTCCAATTCCCCTTTGACTCGGTTATAAAAAAATGCGGAATTGGCGTCAGCGCCCATAGCACTGACAATAATCAATTGTGTATCTGTATATTCTAATAATTCAGCAAAATGCGCATTGATGCTAAAATCAATTTGATAAAAATTATCTTTAGACCCTGCTTTTTTAATGGTCGAGCCTAAACAACTAAAGGCATGACTATAATCTCTCACATCATCCTGAGTCAGAGAAAGAAAGTCACTGATCACCATTTGTTGAACTTTTGCCAGTCCATTCAGTTCATGGTCACGCTGACGTACCACAGCCGTAATATTCTTACATCTTGCATTTTGACTGAGCTGACGAACCAATTCCCGCCCGACCAATCCTGTTGCTCCGATGACAATCGCATTCTCTATACTTTTAGTCATTTTTCATACAATCTCAATCACTTTAGACTAATCTAACGTTTTCTTTAAAATTTTTCTGCATCTAAAATGTTGTCAAAGCATGTCAAGACTTGACTTAAGCGCTTAGTTTAATCACAATATGGCACTTGTTTACGGGCTGGTGATAGTTCTTCTGATGTTGGTTTTCAGATGTAATTTCAGCCCGCCCAGACCAATCTATTTCAAGGAGTGCACGAGTGGCAAACTCTGCTCAAGCAAAAAAACGTGCTCGTCAAAACGTTAAAGCACGTCAACACAACGCAAGCTTACGTTCTATGGTTCGTACTTATCTTAAACGCACAGTAGCTGCCATTGCTGCTGGTGATTATGCTGTCGCTACAGAAGCTTACAAAAAAGCTGTTCCTGTTATCGATCGTATGGCTGATAAAGGCATCATCCATAAAAACAAAGCTGCTCGTCATAAGAGCCGTTTAAATGCACAAGTTAAAGCTTTAGCTAACTAATTTGTTGCGATGAAAAAAGCCCTTTTTAGGGCTTTTTTTGTGCCTATTGATTTTTAAAAGCAAAAAAATAAGGTCCTTATTGGACCTTATTTTTCTATCTACAGATTATTTATTAATCAGCTTCATATTCGTCGCTGATAAATATGTCCATAATAAGTTTTGGCTTGCTGTCAAATTTGTCCAACGTTGATTGCCACCGTTGGTACAGCTATATCGAATTAAATCCGCACGGTTATTTTGCAAACGTCCCGTATTTAAATCCATACATTGACCACTTTGACGAATCGTTGTAGTCACAGGGTCCATGGTCCAAATTTGATTGGTTTGGTTTAACATGCAGCGTTCTAGCGTCACTTTAGCTGAACCACCGTTGCCTGTTATGCATTGATCGGGATTTGACTTACTGTGTATACGACCAATGGCATCATATACCCACTGTTCAGTTTCATCTGCAGTGCATCCGCTTGGGCCACTGATGTATAAATTTAATGCTCCATCAGTTAAGGTTTCAGATTTCAAACAGTTGTTACCATTTTTGATCAATGTCGCCTGCTCGAACAAACCTTCCTGAGATACTGAAAGCTTTGTCATAAATGCGTCGAGTGCGCTTTGCGCCTCAGGTACTTGATTGGTTAGGTCTTGAGCATACACATTCATCCATCGATTTAGTCGGTATGCGGTGTTTTGTTGCGATTCATAACGGGTTAATTGCTGACGCGCCACACTATTCATCAATGACTTGTCATTTTTATATGACTCATACAGCATTTTTTCAGTTGGATTTAGTGCAACAACAGCATTTACAGCTTGCGCCTCCAAAGCACTTTCTAATTGAGGAAGTTCGATAGCACGCAATGCACTATAACCATGCTGACGTCCAATTTTGACGGCCGGCTTGATCGCTGTGCTGTAGACTGGAATATCAATATTTGCTAATAACTTGGCTTCTTCACCTGCTTTTTTACAATATAAATTGACCTTCTGTGGTTGATCTGCCAAAGCTAAATTGACATGCAATTTATTGGCATTACTACCTAGTCGTACAGGTGCTAAAGCAATATTGTTGACTTTATTCGTGTATTGCACATTCAACCAACATGCCGCTTGATCCAAAGCGGTATTGGCGGCATTTAAGTCATACACATTACCCCAGTTTGAGCGTGCAGCAGGATACAACAAACCAACTTGATTGACTGGATCATAGCCCCCTAAAATGGTAATTACGGGCTGACCAAAGACCCGTGGTCGTGGATAATTTTGATCTGCGCTATACCAAACCGGAGCCGTAGAATTTGGCATCTTCGGTTGAGCGACTTCCATTTCACGAGTGGTTTTATTCCACTTTTTGTAGCCGGTAGGTGATGTTTCATCCCAGACATAACGGTCAAAGTGTGGTTGAATTTTCAGGAATGTGCTGTAACCCGTATAGTGTGTGTAGCGTGATACATTACTATCAGGATACCCGCCGGACATGGCATCTTTTCCGTACGGAAACAAATTTTTAAAATTTGGGATACCATTCGCTCCATCCCACTTCCATGTCGCCGTCCATGATAGATTTCCGCGCATCATATTGCGATTGGCAATATAACCCCATCCACTGTCCGCATGATGTGCAGCCCAAAATAGATTGTCACCTACCTGACCAGGGTAATGTCCTAAACCATAGTGATGGCCAATTTCATGGCTAAATTCATTCCCTACAGAATCATAAAGCGTGAGCATGCCATTACCACCACTCAGTCCATGAGTATGCACACCATTGGCATAGTTCCCCTTCGTATGATGGACAACTACTGTTTGGGTTAATTGTGGCTGACTTTGATTGGCCATAGATGCACTGGTAATACCCCAGTTAGCAAGGTTTATACCAACACTAAAGGTTGATTTACCGACATCTTCACGCATGTCTCCTGCATAAACACCACCATCTCCGGCACTTTTACTGTCATAAATAACACCTGAAGATACCATTGCACGTGTTAACTGAATATCATTATATTGTGCAACCGTCATTTCTGCTGCAGGAATGGTTTGGAAATAATCTGTGCCCGCTTTTTCAGGCTCTAGTAGCATATAGTGGCCGGTAGAATTTGGCTTATCTGCCAACATACCAACACGGATATTATTTAAAACCAATTCCCCTGGTGCAGCAAAATCGATTTTATCCTCAGCCAATTCACCGCTGGCTTTATTTGCATCGATAAATTTTAATCTTAGACCGGGTTTAACTTCATCCCAATTGAGTTTCGTGGTCCACGCGCGTTTACTGTACCCAACATCTGGACGACCTCTTTGCCCACTCTGATCTGAAACAGGCATCTGCGTTGGATCATCCAATGTCGCAGTGCGCACTAAGCGATTGTTTTGATAGATTTCCACTTTGAGTTGCTTGATGTTTTGCATATCAAGTGTTGGCGTCACGATAAGCAGCGCTTCTTTTTCACTGGTTAACCGTGGCATTTTCTTGGCTTCGTTCGCATTCGGATCGACGACATGACTTTGACCAAATTGAACTTGCGCTGAAAAGTTGCCGACTAAATCATTTCGTATTTCACGAACAGCATCATTTGCATCGTAGTCATAAAAGCCAATACTGGTATCATCGACTATGTCTTGAGTCGGTTCTGGATAATTTGCAGTTGATGCAGAACCACTTGAACTATCACCACCGCCTCCACCACCACAAGCAACTAACATTAATGACACAATACAAATTGATAATTTGTTATATGAAAAATCTATCACACTTTTCACTACTATTCCCCAATTAGCCACAAAAGAATCCAATAAAGAGACTTACATAAAATATATAAATCAATAATTTACAACAAATTTAATGCTATTTTCTTTTTTTTAATCATTCAATTGCCGTGTTTTGTCACTTATTAACAATTCAAATAAAATCTAAATATTTTGTATTGGTAGAATCATTATTAATGTGACAGGTACTTCACTTTTCAACTAAAATTAAGATGTAGACCTGTTAATACAATCGTATATTCCCGACAGAAATTGTCAGGATATTTTTAGAAACTTTGTAAATAAAATTTTAAGAAATGGTTTAATCCCATATATTTTTTATGGTATTTTAATTTTCATCCTAGGCAGCCATTGCTGTACAAATGAAAAGAGGGATGAAAATGTCAATTAACCAATTTTTGCCATCATTAGAAAAATTTGCAGAAGCAGAACATCAATATATTGAATATTTTACAGCGAAAGGTGAAAAAGACACTTTAGGTAAAGTCATTTCAAATATGAAATCGACCGCTGAGATTCAAGCCTCTCAAGGCGTAGACTCATGGTTAGCATATGGTGTGTACTTACCAGCTGTAGAACGTATTTTTGCACTGCATCAAGGGGAAACAGAAGCTGAATTTTTTGAACGCACACAATATCCAGTTGAAATCGTACAAGCGTATAGCATTAAGGATCATGACATTGCGACATTGATTGCCGCTGAAAAATACAGTCGAATCCACCAACAACATCTCCCTGTCAATACTAGTCGCTGGCCTTATAGTGACGACGGTTCAAGTATTGATTTAAATCAATACCCTGCACGAATTAAAGCCAATATTTAATCTTTTATTTAATGAAATACTGAAACAGATAAAAAAGGCATCCGCACATGGATGCCTTTTATAAATTTTTTATTATTAGCAAAATTTCTTAAAGTTGCTGTTCAGCTTGCTGAAATTCACGAATATTTAATTCATTTAGTTCACCACGCCAAATCCATTTCAGTTTAGATTCAAGGAATACATCTCCTTCAAACCAAACAAATAAACCTTCCATCATTTTCGGCCAGTCTTCGCGTGTCACGATATTTTTACCTGAAATAATGGCAAGAATCGCAGCCAAAATTGTGTCATGACTCACCGCTAGACTCAGGCCATAATCATTGGTTGGATGAGTGTTGTAAATCAACTCCAATACATCTACCACCCCATGAATAGGCTGTTTCATCCCCGGCAAAGCATTATTTACGAAACTATTGATAAAACCTAAAGCACCTTGCTTTTGAAAGTATGGTCCTGCTTTTTTAATATCGAGCACAAAACTTCCCGGCTCGACCAATAATCCTTGTTCAATGATTTCTATATGGTGGGTATTTGGCTCAATCGTGACATTATCTGCACCTTGAATCATCAATGCTGCCGTATCCACACAGCGCTGAATTGGACTCGAAATACAGTGCTGAATAACACGATCGGTATTTTCAACCAAATAGCTGCCCCACGCTTCGGCTAAATCACGTCCTTGATGGGTCAGTTGCAAGTCATAACCAGCCAACCCCTGTCCTTGTACAACTTCACGAATGGAATGACGTGTAAACAAAGTTACAGGCGTCTTTTCATCCGGCAATAAGTCTATTGCTTTCAGCATACTCGGTGGGAGCAAATCTAGGGCCATAATTGACAGTTCTTAAATGCAGGAGATTTAACGGAGTGTGCAGACACTATAGCATGAACCCGATTTAGCTCAAGTTTTGTCAGGCATGTTTGCCAAAGCATTTAAGGCCAATTCTTTCATTTCGGCATTTTTAAATGCAATAAATCCACCATTTAATAAAGTCGTGCGTTGGTTATATAGAAATGCGCGACCTTTAAAATCAATCAATCCACCACCAATACGCTCGATTAAACATTGTCCAGCACTAGTATCCCATTCACAGGTAGGATGAAAACGCGGGTAAATATCCACTCGATCTTCTAACATCATACAAAACTTATATGCACTACCAGCATGGTATGCCTGATAAGGACTAAGTTTTTCTAAAGCGTCTAGATAGTGCTTATAAATCGGCTTATTTTTAGCACTTTGACTCAAGCCAACGTGTACGACATTCTCTACAGAGGTTTGAACATATTCATACCATGTGGTTGACTGGCTATCATATTTCAGCGGCAGTCCCTCAAAGGGACAAATATATACGCTGTATTCCCCGGGGATCGCCAATATGGCAAAGGTAGTATTAGCACCCTCAACCAGACTCAGATTAATGGTAAATTCAGGTCTTTTATGTAAAAACTCTTTGGTACCATCCAAAGGATCAAGCAGCCAAAATTTTTGCCATTGCATACGTTCAGACTTGTCACCTTCTTCTGACAATACAGGCAAGTTAGAAACTTTGGATAATGCTTGAGTAATATAGCTATTTGCACGATAGTCAGCTTGCGTTACCGGTGAATCATCACTTTTACGTTCAACATCAAAATCTGCACCTGAGCAATAACGCCGATATTCTTCTCGCAAAATTTCGCAAGCTTGTGTCACAATGGGAACCAACTGCAAAATCAGTGGGTCTTGCGGTGCTGTTGTTGTTTTAAACATAGAATACCTTTATATGCCAAATTACTCAGAAAAGCCGACGATCATTTTCGATATGGACGGATAGCTCAATAAACCATTAATTTAAAATATTTATTTATAAAAAATACTCTAAAATAAGTTTTTATGTACACAATCTTGTACACATTTAATTATCTGCTCTGATTAAGTATAAGCAAAAAGTACTAATTTAATACTTTGAAATTATATAATCTAACTATTACTAATAAAGTGGTAGCAACACATGATCGTCATGAAGAAAAATAAAAAGCCCTCATTTGAGGGCTTTTTAATTGAATACTACTATTAAAGAATATTTGTTTTCATTTATTTCTAAAATACCCGATGCATCCCTCTATAAATTCTGCATTCACATTCATCTCAAGATCATCTTTTTCATCGTCACATTGATCAGCAGATTTAAGTTGATTATAACGTGCATAGCGATATCCAAAATACTGCTCAGTTCCATCTTTATATCCCCCAAGTACTTCAGGACGCATTTGATATTGGAAATAGATAAATGCAGCCACACCTAACACTGCCAATGCTGAACTCATTAATTTGAATTGCTTTGAAATCATTTTTTATTCTTTTGGGTTATTATTTGTGCAAGGATGATAATTAAAATGAAAGGAGAAGTCTATGTGCTCAAACTTTGAAGCGATAAAGCGTGACCGGGCTTTTCTATTAAATCTACCAGAGCCATCTCAACTTGAATTCCATGATGAGATCTTCCCTACTTATAACTCACCTTTAGTTTTTAGCAATAAGGGTAATATTGAATGGCGCAGTGCGAAGTTTGGCATGATCCCTAAATGGGCCAAAGAGCTTAAATACGGCCGACATACATATAATGCTAGAACTGAGACCGTTGCTGAAAAGCCGAGTTTCAAGAACGCTTGGCATAAAAATCAGTTTGCCTTAATTCCAGTCGAAACTATATATGAGCCAAAGTATATCAACGGGAAACCGCACTGGTACGGCATAGCACGAGAAGATGGTATGCCTTTTACTGTGGCCGCAATATATGAAAGTGCAATGATCGATGGTGAGCAGGTTCGCTCAATGAGCATGCTCACGATCAATGCAGATAAGCATCCTTTCATGAAACAGTTTCATGCCCCACAGGATGAAAAGCGCAGCATTATCGTTATACCTGAAGAATATAGAGAAGATTGGCTGAATACTAACTTTGAAGAAGCTCATGAATTTTTCTTTGAAATGCCAGATGAGTTTGTAACTTTTCCTAAAAACCGTTTATCTGAAACCAAGCCGCAGCGCGACTTATTCTGACTTCTTATTGATTTTACTTAATTTTATAAATTTGAAATCTACCTGAGCAATTATTAAAATCTTGATATCTGTAACACTTATCAAGTTTATTATGTCTGAGATCATATCACATGGGGGCTTTAGAGTTGGCTCTGGGAGAAAAAAGTTAGAGTCAACGAAAGTTATTCGTGTGCCAGAGTCCCGTATTTTAGAGATCAAAAACTTTCTCAGCAAACCTAAAAATGAAGTAGAAATTTCAAATATTCGTCAAATTGACCCAATTACACATCTTGAAATTCCACTTGCACTTGAGCGCGTTCAAGCTGGTTTCCCATCCCCAGCTCAAGATTATATCGACCGAAAAGTCGACTTGAATGAGCACCTTATTAAGAATGCAGACGCAACATTTATAGTTAAAGTTGATTCGCTTTCCATGCTTAATGTTGGAATTGACATTAATGATGAATTGATTGTCGATCGTAGTCGTGAACCGCAACATCGAGATATTGTCATTGCTGTTGTTGATAATGAATTTACTGTTAAAAGATTAATTAAAGATGCATTAGGGTGCTGGCTTAAAGCCGAAAATCCCGATTATAAAGACATCCACCCTATGGATGGTCAAACTTTTGAGGTTTGGGGTGTTGTGACATCAGTAATTAAGAAGTTCAAATGAGTGCTCAGGATAGAATTATTGCGCTCATTGACATCAATAATTGCTATGTAAGTTGTGAGCGTTTATTCCAACCTAAACTTAGAAACCGCCCTGTCATCGTGCTTTCTAATAATGATGGGTGTGCCGTAGCGCGCTCTCAAGAAGCTAAAGATCTCGGTATTAAAATGGGTGTTCCCCTTTTTAAGATTAAAGACATTGTTGAACAGCATAACGTGCAGGTCCTTTCTAGCAATTACGCTGTATATGCGGAAATGAGTCGACGTTTCGTAAATACAATTAAATGCTTCGTCTCTGAAAAAGATGTCGAACAATATTCTATCGATGAAACATTTGCTGATCTCACGTCGTACGTGAATCAAGATGTGAATGAGATTGCTCAAAATATTAAAGATACTTTATGGAAATGGCTTGCCCTACCAGTATGTGTTGGAATTGGTCGATCTAAGACTGAAGCAAAAATGGCAAACCATGTAGCAAAGAAAAATAAGCACTTCAATGGGATTTGCAATTTCGTTGAAATGGATCCATGCATTAAAGAATACGTACTTAATGATATTGATGTGTCGGAAGTTTGGGGCGTGGGAAGAAAGCATTCCAAGAAACTTGAAGCAATGGGCATTAAATCTGTTTTGGATCTAGCGCTTTCAAATCCTCAATATATTGAACAACAGTTTTCAGTTGTGATGAAAAGGACTGTTCTTGAATTAACTGGTACCGCATGTATCGAATTGGAACAGACACAACCAAGCAAAAAGCAAATTATTAGCTCCAAATCTTTTGGCCAACGTGTAACTGATTTGGATTCTTTGAAAGAAGCCATGAGTGCTTATTTACAATCTGCAGTTAAAAGACTGCGTGAAGATGGAAGTCTTTGTGGATGCGTCATTGCTTTTGCGCAATCAAATCCTTTTGATAAGGAGCGCCCTTTTTATAATAAGTCCGTAAGTATTGGATTTGCCGAGCCTACAGATTCAGCTGCAGTCATGATAAAAGCGGTAATGAAGCGGATCAATGAGATATATAAAGAAGGAATTGAATTTAAGAAATGTGGCGTGATATTAACGGGTATTGAGCCTAAAGCCTCTTACATTCATGACTTGCTGGCAGATTTGGATGCCATTGAAGTGGATGAAAAACTGCAGTCATCTTTAGAAGATGTGAAGGAAAAATTTGGAGATAAAATTCTTGCGATTGGACCATGTATGTTGCCAAACCGCAGATGGTCAATGAGTCGTAATCGATTGACACAGAACTATTTTTCTGTGGAGGGGATGTTAAAAATAAATTAAGTATAATAAATAAGTCAATATATGTTAAAGCTAAAATAGCTATAACATTCAATATAGTATTAATTTTTTATATTAAAACATCGACCCAGTTATAATAATCTAAATCAATATTTATCAAACACATCAATAACTTACAATTATAAAAGATATTGACTTATTATTTTATTTAGAATAATTTCATATATTAAATTATCACTCAATCTCAAAAAAAATGGAGAACAACATGCATAAAATCATTTTAGCTCTATTGTTATCAACATTAGTTTTAACTGCTTGCTCGAAAGAAAGTGTTGGAGAGTACGTAAAGAAAAATCACTCGATGACTGATTCAAAAGAAAGTGAATAATAAGCCCTCAGCCCGGAGACCGAGGGCTCTTAGTTAACACACTGCACACATACAGTGATATGAACTTTCGTTGAAATCGTATGAGCTGTGCACCCAGAAAGAAGAGTGCACAGCAATAAAATTTTAATTCCGGTTTTCATATTCAATTAAAACCTTGGCTACAGCTTTTGCTGCAAGCCAATAGCGCACCTGAAATGCTGCCAATTCAACTTCATTTGAAATAAAACCAAGTTCTACAATTAAACCGCCAGCATTCACGTATGCCAAGCGACCACGTGCAGATTTACTTTGATCAATCCAACCATTATCACCACGTAAGCGACCGCCTAGTGCATCTGCTACAGCTTTGGATAAGTCTTGAGCCAACTTCTTGTCTTTTGGTAAAGCAATCGTTTCAATCCCATTGGCCTGTTTTGATGCCGCAGCATTCATGTGGAATTCAACCGCAACACTTGAGCCCTGAATCAACTTTACCGCAGCGGACAATGGGTCATTCTTGGTACCTGTTCCATCGGTCTTGACCTGCAATCCAGCTTCACGCAAATAATGAGTCACTGCATTTCGGAATTGTCTCACTAACTCAGCTTCTTTGTATTTGCCATCGACTGCACCCGGATCCGAGTTGCTATGCCCTGCTGTAATTGTTACAAATTGATTTACATCGTGTAGTTCAGGCTGCTTTTTCAGACGTGCAAGCACTGTGGCCACACCAATAAAGAGACCTACCCACTCTGCAATGTTTTCAGGAATCTTGTTTTTTAGTTCCTGTGGAATAACATTCCAGACATTTAAAAACTGCTCTGAGAATAAAATCAGGGCATAAAAAAAGGCGCTTAATGCGCCCACTTGTACTGACTTGAGTTTCCAAGCCTGTTTCCAATTATCGATTAGTTTCATTTACCACCTCTGTTTTACACTCGTTGTTTAATTTTCGCTTTGTAAGCTCGTGAATTTCTTTTTCGCGCTGATTTCGTTGCCATGAGAAATAAACATTAATGAGTAAGCCCAACACGGCAACGCCTATACCTACCCACCCCATCCAATCAATGCCCATAAAAAAACCGGCGAAGCTTGCTGCTCCTCCGGTCACTGTTGCTTTTGAACCCAAAGCTGCAGCTGATGTTTCTGCCACCGCTGCTGTCGTTTCGGACATGTCGTCCCCCCTAATTTTTGGCAATAAAAAAGCACCTTTCGGTGCCATTGTTTCAATGATTCAGACTTCAATCTGACTGTGTTGACCTGATGGAGCTGGCCGTAAGATTTGTTGATTTGAAATGAATACACGTTGCCCAATGTTGTAGGCTGTCCCGCTTGTGCAAAGCACTGGTCCAGATCCTCCATTCACTTGAACACGATATTCAGGATGACTTGCAGAAATGATTGTTCCAATTAATTCTGAATGAGTTGGATTCAACAGTTTACGAAGTTCAAATAATGGATTACTCACGATGTATGCGCTCCACTTTGATGGATTCAGTCACTTTGCCATGACTAAACGAACCACTCACAGAATCAACAACGCCCCACCACTGTCCGTGGAATGCCACGATTTTACCCGGCAGCATTTCTCCAATTTCTTGAGAGACCGGTAAACCTGACAAGGTGTGGAATTCTTGAATATTGGCTTTGATTAACTCCATCTTGCCAAAGCTTGCACCCGACACGACATCAAACATTGGGCTAGTCGCGGCTTCAAGCGGAATATCACCTGCAGTGTTACGCTGCTTCACAGTCAAACTATTACCACTTCGGCTATTCACGACATTAATGGCATTGTAGGCAGCGATGTAATCCTTGTTCTGCTCAATGGTTTGTTGAATCACGATACTTGGCGCTATCAGAATATCGTAGTCGTCCACAGTCATCGCATCCCAATAGCCCTTTTTATAACGAGGCAGGATTGAAAGCGTATTACCTGATTTTTGGCTATAGATGAAACCTCCGCCAGCTTCGACCACTTGTTTAATCACGTCCATTGGTGCCAGTTCTGCATAGCTCAGACTCTCAACCGGTACGATCCAACCAACGTCATCAATCAACTTCCAGTCCAGCTCGGTACCAGATTGTGATCGATCAATTTCTGCTTGGACGAGCTGTACAGACGTTCGCTCATTATCTTGAATAAATGATCGTTTTGCTGCGTAATCCGCTGCATTGAGTGCTGTTACACTTCGACCATCATAGGTATAAGATTTATTCGCAAACTTAATCGTTTCTGTTTCAGTCTCAAGTAACACATGATGTTCAAAGCCATTGATCATTAATTTTAAAATCACCGGTTGGTCATTTAGCGGTTGTAGTTTTTCTTTCTCCGTATGTGCCACGGTAATTGAATATGACCAACACCACGTACTACGGCTACAGTTATAAGTGCCGTTAATGACTTTAATCGGCTCACCATTATCTAAGCGTTCTGCACTTAAATTATTCACGATATACCACCAGTTTTTCTTCTGTAGGGCCGGAATACAATCATCCGCACCAAAATTTAAAATGACATTGTGAGCATCAACTTCAGTACATAAACAAATGAAGTTGAGGTTTCCATGACCCACATATTCAGGTGTTTCTGGCTTTGGCCAAGGTTGAATCGGATGCTTGCGATAATGTATGGATTTGGCTTTATCCCAAGGCAATTCTGACTTGGTGATAATCTCTAAGCCTTTATCCCATTCAAATGAAAAGCGCTTATCGAATTGCTCAGCGACTTCATGTGAATAGGTGAATTGCTTGCGCCTGCGAATCATTTCTTGCCATTTTGATGCGCGATTGTGACGAAGCTTGATCGTGTCTTGGTGAACAGAGCGTTGATGAATAAACCGCTTATCGCCTTCTTCCCACACCATATAAGCATCAGAGCTTAGACCAGTAGCTTTCTCATGTAGTATTCGTACAGCTTTGCTCAGTAATGTCGCCTCATTAAATTCAACATTTGAAATGCTTGAGACCACTAAACTCTTATCAAAAAAAAGAGCCTCATTTGAGACTCTTAATATTGGTTTTGACCACGGTATTTCCACCACGCTTAAGCTTGCAACAGCCTTTTCGAACTGTGCGCTCAGGTTTATTGAAATACCTAAAATATGATTAATATCAAATGTGCCTTGAGCGCTGAAAAGCAGTGCTGTGTTGACAGGAATGTTTGCTGATCCACGCACATCAATAGGAGGCTCAACTGTACCAACAGCACTGACTTGAAATGCTAAATCGATACTAATGTTGGCGTAATTAAAACCGTCTTCAGCACCAAAATTTAAAACCAAATTGTGAGAATCAATTGACTTTAGCTCTTGGTTAAAATTTAAAACAACATTAAAAGCATCTGGTGGCGTGTAGTCAGACATTTACCACCTCATTTTAAATCTGCGGGCTTAAGTAAATCACGTCAAGTTTGACGCTTGAGCCAATCACAAGATCAGCATTGTCCAAGACAATATCTGTCCCAACACTTACATCAAATACAGCAGAGCCTTCGCCATTAAAAACTCTAGCCCATGTTGCTGTGCCTGTTTTTGTGGCAATACCCGCATTTGAAGCAAAGAGCTCAATGTTGTTTTTATTTATTGCTTTAACGCATGGTTTTTGAAGCTCAAGAACTAGAAGTTTTGCTGAACTATTTGCATTAATATCAACTGATGCTGGTTTTGTATCGTCATAAAAAATCAGGGTAGCATTGGAGCTACCCTGATCTAAATAATTCGCTAATGCTTGAAGCATTGCAAGGCTTGCTGGGATTGATGGTGTATTCATTTTGGCACCACGTTATCTTGAATGACGGCGTTAAACCGACTTGCATGGTCGACTGCCATGACAATAAATTTAAACCCGGGATTTAAGTTCTCAAAATAATAATTGCCATGCCTGTCTGTTTGTTTAATTTCTAGCAATTTTCGCCCAACACGCTCATGAACACTAACAAAACACGGGTACGCCAAGCCTAGTTTCTTTACCTGACCTGCTATTTTTCCACCAGTGTATGATTGAGCTTGATTAGCAGCGTAAATAGTGGTTTTAAGATTGTGATCTATATTCATAATTCCCCCAAGTCAAAAAGAATCTGTCCTTGATATGTATAAGACACACAATCACATGCTAATTTCATATGTCCATCATCTATCATGGGTTGTAGGTGTGTATATGGTTGTCTTTGATGAAGCCACCTTAAAATAGGGACTATGCCACGAGGAATTTTTTGATCTTCCGCTAAAATATATTCACTACTAAATGCGGCAATATTTTCACCTGGATCGCTAATAGTTGTTGAGTATCCTGATGCCTGGTTTATACCAGTAATGGTAAAACTTCTCGCAATTGATGGTATGGCTTCATTTTTATAGTTGCGCAACATATAGGTAATTAAAGCTGCATCAGTATTGGAAGCTGTTAGTGGGGTAAATCCCGCGTATGCAGTTGTGTTTGCGCCTGTGTAGTCATCTTGTGCTACTAAAAACCAGGGTGAAGCACCAATTTTAGAAAGATTTTTTAATCTACCAAACCCATTCGGGTTTAATAAATTATTAGCAGCTATATGTGATTTATTAAACACATAAAAAGTATCACCATCTCCAACTAAAACCCAGGCCCGCACCCCACTACCTGGTGTTGTTGTTTTTGAAGCTTTTTGTATTTCGCTTCCACCCATTGCATAAAACCACTTCGCCCACCCATTGATTGCACTTGTGCCTGAGCCTGTTCCTGCCCAATTTTTATCAGGATTTAAAACATCAAATGGCGCTTGCGCCCCAAGCATCGTATCAATATCTGTCATATCTTCTACAATGCCGACTTTTGCATATTTGGCGTAAGTTGCCGTGTAGGAAGGATCAAGCTCATCCACCACACGCAAGAATGGGCGGCTTGGTAATAGTAGATTGGTGGATCGGTATGCAGCCTTGCCACCACCATTTGCATTGGTACTGCTAAAAGGCCTTTCCCAGCCAAGTGGTGGTAATGATGCAGTGATTGTACCTGTAGCTGTTGTCGCACTTGGCGTAGTGGCAAGCTCAAAGGTCACACTCTGAGCATTTGGCACAGTTAAAATACGATGTTCACCATTAAACTCTGACTGCGCTGCACCTGTGATTTTAATCACTTGGTATTGCATCAAACTATGGGCAGAACTAAATATGGCTGTAACTACTTTTCCTGATGCTGTTAATGATGAAATCGTACCAACATTGATGCCATCAACTAAACAAGCATCCAGCACATTAATCATCGAGCCATAAGCATTTTGCAATTGCGGTGCATTATTATTGGTATGCACATAGAATTTAATATCTGTACTCGCGACCATTTGTATTACTCATAAAAAAGACCGCATAAAGCGGCCATATTTGAATTTTAGATAACGCGGTCAATATCACCACGAAGCATAATTTGGAATGAATCCGAAATTACAGCAGGTTCAGACTGTTTTACTGTGCGAATCACCCACACTGGGAAATTACATGCTACCGTATTAAAACGTAGAACATTACCATTGACCCAACCGCTTCCCCAACCTTCTTTTTTAATCAAAAAATAAGGAGCATTGGTGACAGGATTAATTGGTGAAAAATCGGCATTAGTGGTACCTGTTGCAATTTGTCCCGTGTATTCCCCAACGCATTTAAAATTTGTCCCATCAGTAAACTGGATATACCAACGCTCTTGAATTGCGCCTTTATTCGTGACCTGAATAGGATATAGCGCATCATTGTAATTTGCGCTAATTAGCGTACCTGTCGGTTCATCCAACCATTGATTAGACCAGGTTTGCTGCACGAATTTCTTGGTATAACGCGCTTGCATATCATTGATGACCAGTGCTGATCCAACGATCGTCTTGTCGGCCTCATAGTTATGCGTCAAAGGCTTGGTAAAAGTGACTTGGCCATTAATTTGAACATCACGAATTTGCCCCATATCTTGATAACGATATTTTGCAGTTAATGGTTCAACCAATCCTAACCGCGTAAAATCACCACCAAGCGTGACACGGCCATAATCATAATCCACGGTATACAAGTCATAACTGACTTTCACGCCGTTTGCATCCTCAAGCTCACACCACGCAATACGCTGATCATTTAAGTCATAGGTCGTACCAGCAATCACACTTGGTAATTCTTGCGACTTAGTTGAGCTGACAATACCAATACCACCGACTCGAAAGATTGGCACACGCCCATCAATCGGTAAGCGCGTAGCAGATAAACCCAACAATTTAGAATCGATCGGCAGATAGGTATAAGCAATCGCGTTATAGCGCACGCTTGAAGCATCTACCCATACTGGTACATTGATATAGGTCTTGCCTGCTTCTTCATATTCAAGCAATGGATCGTACCAGTCTTCAGCTTCTAACTCCGCACGATTATCAACTGTAACTTCAGTTTTGGTGTAGAAATAAATCTGCACAAAACCGTTATCCCAATTCACTTTGCCATGAGCACGGGATGTCTCAATCACCCCGTTTTCATCAGCAGTCAAAGTGAGCTGACCATGCTCCAATGTCCCAACAACGACAGTCAGTGACTGTACTCGCAGCGGAATCACTGGTGTACGAAAGGCAATCTTATTGACCGGTGGCAAATCCGTTGTCGTGGTCAATGACTGCAATTGAATACTGTTGTCTGCATTCGGCGTCCAGCTATCAATTTCGACAATACCTGTTCCATATTGAATAACACCTGATTGAATTCCTGAGTTGTTGGCAGGATCCACATTGCGATACAGCAAACCAGAGCGGTCTAAAAAGGTATCGCTCCCAACCTTGAAACGGGCCGAACCAGTTAGGATTTGCTCATCAAAACCGGAAGATAAGTCTAGTTTTAGTTTGTCTGCAGTAATCGTGTGCGTAGCCGAATTTGAACCCGATGTATCACGATAGCGCACCTGAACATCCACAGTATTAAATGCTTTTAATGTGGTTTCACTACCAACAATACTTGATGTTTGTGGACTATAAAAAGCCATAAAAATCCCCTAAGCCGTACCGTAGGTAACCGCTGCTTCAAATTTAGTAATAAATTGCTTGTAAACCGTTTGCGGTGTGATTTCGCACAATCCTGTCGTATAGTTAATTGAACCCTGAATTGCACCACGACTATTCACTAAATTCCCCAATGAACTAGTCACCGGCACATCTGTCAGCAATACATTGGTTTCAAAATTTCCTGTCTCAGTAGACACTGGAATTTCTAACTCAACACTATTCGGCTGAATGGCTGAGCCAGTACCAATTGTGAAAACAAGCTTCTGATTAGCATCGGGTACAACATCATTTTTCGTCTGTGTAAGCGAAGTACCGAAGTTATAGATCACATTAAAAGTTGTCGATTTCTGCGGTAACTTATTTGGGATGATCTTGCCTGTGCCTAATGCATAATTAATTGAGCCCATAGCATCACCAGTAAATTTTCCTTGAGCATTGGATGTTGCCGTTTTGGCTTCCCCTTCAAGCAACCAATTAATCGTCACGCCCGGTAATACCCCTGGATGTCCTAGATCAAACTCAAAGGCAGCTTTTTCAACACTCAAATTTGAGCGTACAAACGTGACAATCGGTGTTCCCCAATTCAGCAGAATTACACTATCTACATCAGGCAATGCGCCTGCAGTTAAAAGCCATGATCCTGTCTCGTAATTGATCATGCCTGAACCAAAGGAGCTATTTGCTGCTTTTAACTGTCCAGATCCGTCGTCTTTAAGTTCATAAAACTTACCTTGAGCCATATAGGAAATGGACAATGCACCAGGTGCAGGAATCGGAATTAACACACCTGACCAGTTTGTACTCTGATTATTCTGAGTCACTGGTATAGCGCTGCTTTGATAATACTGATTCGGTGCAGCCGCAGGCTTAAATGTGATGTTTAAACTCATGGTTCCAGTTGGTGCTGCTGAGGTCCATTTCACCAGACCACGCTGATAGTCGATCGTACCAACTTGCGTACCAAGTGAGTTCTTTAAGAGCCCACCTTGGTCTGTAATGGATTGGCCTTGCATGGTAAATGCCACAGTACTAGGCATCACCGCAGAACCGATATATAAGTTCTGACTTTCACTCACGACTTGTGATGCATAGTTCACTGTAATCAATCCATCACTGCCCGGCACCAACACAACACTTTCACCTGCAGCATTGACATCAATGATCGGTGTTTCACTCTGTGCAGATGGGATCAATTGAGTAAACATTGAGTCCGCATTAACCGTGTATTCACCCACTTTTGCATCAGATGCCAATTGAGTAGATGAATAATACAAACCAGTATCAGCAACAAGCGTATCGCGAAGAACCGTTTTGGACGGTGTATTACCGGCGTACCACTGACGTGCTGACAAGCCTACAAAGTCACGTTCTAATGGATCATTGATTTGATAGGTCGCAACTTTGTATTCGACATTTTTACCATCGATTACCATCACTGCTGTGCGGGTATCAACCTTAGTAATTCGCACGTACTGTTCAAATTGTAGCGCTTTCCCTTCATCTGAAATCAACACGATCGTATCACCAACACTGGATTCAGTTTCTTGCGGAAACATAACGACTTGCAGTGATGACATACCCTGCCAATGTGTGTCGAGAGGCGTTCCTGCTATCTGCCCACCTTTGGCTAAGTAATTTTCGACTCGGTTTTGTGCGGCCTGGCGTTCGTCGGTCCATGACTCAGTGCTGAATAATAATGCTGACACATTTGGATCCTCGGGAAGCTCAGATACAAATACTGTGGCACCCATAAGTAAGTCAGTATCATTCGTGGTCACAGCTGGGAAGATCTTACGCATCGATACATCACCGATTGTACGATCTAGTTCAGATATGTCATTGAACAAGTTATTACTTAAACCGTCTGCCACAATCTGACCGTTATATTTCCCACCACCATCAGCATTATCGGTGTCACGTTCAGCGTGGTAGATCACTAAATCTTTGGTTTCAATTGGCATTACTCACTCCAAAATCTGAGCGTTAAATTCATAGGATCATCAAGTGATACAGGTGGAATACCTTTCACAGGTGTGGCTTCTAAAGCACCATCAACATGATTAAAAACCACGTTAAAACTACGTGTGTCATGCGCCCATTCAAATTGAATCTGAAACTGCTCATTGAGTACCGACCAGGCCTGCAACTTACGGACAACACCTAATGAAGCCCACCCCATTCCACTGTCAGCAGGCTCTAAAGTGATTGGCCGACCTGAAAGCTTGGTGCCCTCTTGAATAATGGGTGTGCCATCCATGGCATATTCCAAAGACTGTTCTTTGGCTTTCCAGCTAAATTCATCAGACCAAAAAAAACCGTCTTCAATTGAGACGGTTTCTGATGTTGAGATGCGTTTTATTTTCATGTTGATTTACTCAATGTACCCAACTGTTTAAGCATCGCTTCAAGGCTTGATTGACTCTCAGCCGATCCTGTTAATTGCACAGTCTCATTACCCAATTTAAGTTCATAGGAAATGGTTTTTGATGAAGAGCCTAATCCACTCGCCTTGGTAGACACATTATTCGGCGCATATTGCTGCATACGCTCTAACTCTGCATTCACTTGCTCCACGTTGCTTAACCCACCAAAAAAGCCAAAGCCTGACGATTTGTAGCCATTTACACCCTTGGTCCCTTCATAGATATCTTTTGCATACTGTTTAGCAGCCGCATCCGAATATCCCATAGCCTTAAGTTCAGCTTCAATATCCTCGGCGTTTTTAGCCATCTTACCTTTGGTACCTTTTCGAGTCTCATGCATACCGCTTGAAGCAGCACTAACGGCTTCTTCCCACGCACTTCTAACCGAATCAGCCTCATCGCGACCAGTTTGGCCAAGGTTGCGAAATCCATCTTCAGCACTACTAGAAGCACGGCGTACACGATGAATTGATTCTTCAAGTTCACCATAGCTTTTGACTGATGCTTTACCTGATGAATCAATTTGCACTTCTAATCCAAGTGAAGCTGCATTGGCTTGAGCTATTGCAATCTCAGCTTTATCGCCTGTAGCAATAGTTGCATTGAGCATTTGAGTATAAGCCTGCTTAATGGCATCAGCTGTGGCCTGACCACTTTTACTCACTACATCAAAATTACGCTGAGCACTTGTCGCAGCATCGTTTAATTGCTCTTTAGTTTGTATCCCAAGTGCACTAAAGGCTGCTTGAACTGGATTTAATGCTGCCGGCAATTGTTTGGCTTTTTGCTCAATCTTAGTTAAACCAAGAGCGACCTGCTCACCAGTAATTAAGCCTTGCTTTTCAAGTTCAATCAGTTTGCTTTTCGCATAATCCAATTCAGCACGTGTCTGAGCTGTATCAATTGCTTTATTAAGATTTGCGGATAATGCCAGACCTGTATCAATACCCTTTTGTTTGTACTGATCAAGGTTACCAATGATGCTCTGAACATCATTAGCGGCGGATTGGAATGTTGCAGAAAATTTGCCTTTTAATTGTTCAGTGCTTAAACCTGTACGCTCTAAAGAGGCTTTCATCACAGCCTCAGTTAATGCTGCTGTTTTTTCTGCTTCTTTGGATGTGCCTGCAAATGCAGCTTTAGCATTAGTTTCAAAGACCAACAGATCTTTACCATCCAAGGCCTGGCTAAGCCTTAACTGAAGATCTTCACTGGTGATCTTTCCTTGTTCTTGCAGAGCGATTAGCGCAGTTACCGAATCATTAATCCCTTTAGTTGAATCAAACTTCATAGCATTGGATATTTTTTCCAACGCTTCTTTAGTTGGCTCACCTTTTTTGATTAACTCATCAAACTGCGCAATTAATTTTTTACATTCTTCTGTTAGTTGATAGGTTTTGTCTCGTGCCTTTTCAGCTGCAGCAGCCTGCTCCGCTTTAATTTCTGCTGCAACCTTGGCTTGAGCAGCTTCCGTTTTAGTTGCTGACTCCAACTCCTGAATTGCTGTTAAATACCTTTTGTCTTCTGAGGCTTTGCCTAGATTAGAAAATGCCATCTCAGCCTTTTCAACACTTTTAGCTAACCCTTCACCAATTGCCGTTCCAAGAGGAACTGCAACTGTTGGTATTAAAACACCTATCGCTGTAATCGCTATACCCAATGCACCCAGTCGACTAATGAGATTCATAACTGAACCACCAGTAGCAGCCATCGATGTGCCTGCAGCCGCTGAATTGGTGGCAAGCTGGGTTTTGGCAGTCGCTGCACCCCGTGTAGCTGCAGCATTCGCAATTTGAGCTTGTGTATTTGCAACCACTACTGTTGTTTCTTGCGCAATCGCTGTAGATGCTGCTCTCACACCTGCAGCTTTATCAAGAAACACGCTTGCAATATTTAGGGCCTTATAGGCAATAAAGGCCTGACCAGCTAAGGTTAAAGTGGAAACAATTGTATCGAGGTTTTCTGCCACGTATTTCAGCGCATTGGCAACTTTTTCACTCGCCCCTGAAGCAGCATCCGCCTCACCGATGTAGACAGTCCAGGCTGTTTTCAGGTTCTCAATAGCAGCACCAATCGTTGCTGGGAATTTAGCATACTCGGCACTGATTTTTTCAGATTGGCTGAGTAACGCCTTGGTTACGACATCAGTAGTAAGCTGCCCCTCAATTGCCATCTCACGAAGCTTACCCGTTGTCACTCCTAAACCATCGGCCAATGCTTGAGCCAGTCGTGGTGATTGCTCCATCATGGAGTTAAATTCATCACCACGTAGAACACCAGAACCTAAGGCTTGATTTAACTGTGTAATAGCTGCTTCATTAGATGCCGCCGATCCACCGCCCACTTGAATTGCTTTATTAATAGTTTCGGTAAGAGCTAAAGCCTGCTCTTGAGGCCATTTCATTTCCTGACCAATCTTGGTTAGTCGAGAATACAAGTCACCTGTAGCTGTTAAATTTGAATTAGTCGCAATTGCTACGTTTTTTACATCATCCATGGCTTTTTGTAGATTGCCATGCTCCCCAATCGCAATATTAATACGCCCAGATAGATTTTTATATTCATCCGCAGTTTGAGCAATTTCCATTGCAGATGTACCAATCCCAAGTGCAGCAAGCGCACCGGTTAGCGCTGTAAAACCTGTTTTTAAACCTTGTATTTCATTTGATACACGCTGAGATGCTGATTCAGTCTCATTTAGCTCTTGATTTGCATTTCCAATTGATTGATCCAAACTATCAACTACAGGAATGGCTTGTTGCGATGCTTGACTAAATTCATGCATCGATGTTTCCGCTAATTCTAGCGCTTGTTCTAAAGCTAATACCTTTGTTTTCGCGGTAGTTAATTCTTCCAACGAAACATCATCTGATGAATCCGCCAAAGCCTTCCAGGCCACATTAGCCGAAGTTAATTCTTTTTGTAGTGCATCTATTGCAGTTGCACCTAACTGCCCAATTCGCTCCACCTCTTTTGTTGAAACAACGGCACCATCACCCATACTGTCAATTGCACGAGTGGCGCTTTGAGCTTCAGAAACAATATTGGTTAAATCTACTGACGTAAATTTTTGAACTTCAGAAATAGTTTTACTTGCGGCTTTATCTACACCAACCATTGCATCGGTGGCAGTTGCTTCATAAATACCAAATGCAGCCTCTACACTTTGGATCGATGCTTTAAGGTCAGCAACACGATTAACGGCATTTTGAATATCTGACGGCGTAGCTTTTGTTTGTGATAGTTCAACAAGCTCGGCCTGGGCACCTACAAGCTCAGTATTCAATGCTCCAATCATTTGTTGGCTTTGCAGCGACATATCACGAAGCTGGCTTGCACTTACCGTGCTCTTATCACCAAGATTGCTAATTTCTTTAGTGGCTTTATTGAGCTCACCAACCAATGCATCCACTTGAACATTCTTTGCTTCAGTTCTAATGGTTTCGAATACTTTCTTAGTAACATCTTCAGACTGCTTTGCAGCTGCTACCAAACCTTTGCTATCACCATCAAGGATTAATTTAAAAGTAAGATTTTTACCGGACATGGCAACCTCAAATTTCTGGCAATAAAAAACCCACTCAACGGTGGGTATATATCAAATATACAAAAAGCACCCTAGGGTGCTTTTTTATTATTGCAATATTGTGCAATATTTCTTCTCTCTTTCAGCCATTTCCAACTGCTTACTGTAATCAGTCAATAGTGATGCCGCCTTAAATTCATATTCTTTACCCTTCATAAATTCAAGATATGCATCAATATTTGTGGTCATAGCATCAGCATAAAGTAAGCGCGTGGATTCTGCACATCCCTGAAACTTCATTATGGAAATATTTCTCTTAATTTCCTGAAGCTTTGCCACGGGCTGAGATAATGCAATTCTACTGGTGGCACCAGCTACAGTTGCTGCATCTGTCCACTCAAGAATAATTTTATTTAACTCTTGTGCTTGCTGTGGAGTAACCTCCACTGTTATTTCCATCTTAGCATCAACAATCTTATTAATAGTTTCTTCTTTAATTGGGGAGCCACCATATTGCTCATTTAGTTCCGCAGCTTTTTCCTTCTCCAGCTTCTGCTGATGTGCAACCTCAGCTTGTTTTAACCTTTCAACATCCGCTTTATTGCTCTCATTTATGAAATAAAACAATCCACCAACAATTAATACAGCAGCTACAATTAAAACCTTAAGGCTCACTATCAACGCTCCCAATTAATCTTGTAAACATTGCCACCAATAACAGTAATGGTGTAGGTCTGCCCATCAACTTTATAAATGTAGATTGTGCCCTTATGTGGCCATCCGTTGCGGTCGTGCACAACTTGACGATCTACAGATTCAGGTTGCCCTAGCACATCCTTTAGTCTAGCTTCCGAGTTGCCAAGCTCAACAAAACCATTGCTACCACGCAGTGCTCTCATATCTACTGCAAATGCTTGTGCAGACACACATAGAGCCAATATTAAAACTAACTTTTTCACCCCAACACCCTCAATATATAATTATTGATCACATATTAAGTGAAAATAGTAACTTACCTCAATGTTTACTTAGCTCATCTTGGAACGTTATAAAGTCTTTTTTATCCGCATGGTGAGCTGCCCGAATAATGTTCGAATCAAACTTACCACGGTTGCGTTGATACTTTTCAGCCGCTTTTAAGTAGCCAATAAAAGCCCCATAGGTCATTTGCAGAATATCTTCATGACGATGGCCATAAGCTATCAAGTACTGGAATGAATCAAACCAAGTTTGTTCAACACCACCTTTCTTCTTACGAATTTTAGGGCCTGGCTTAATGTCTTCATTGAAATATGCACCATTTACTTCGATCACATGTTTAAGAAGATGGCTAAACTCCAACGGATCTGATTCAGCGAGATCTAATAGCGTCTCTATTTCAGTGTTTGTACACATTGAGCAAAGTTGAAATACATGCGCGCCATAATCTTTAACCAGGCCTGCGCCGATTAAATCTGAATAATCACTTTGCTTTAGTCTGTCACGAATAACTGATGCAATCGGTGACCAGATATCAAAGTTTTGCATCTGCAGCTGCTTCACTTCCACATCATTGGCAAGCACTTTAATTGTGATCGAGCGATTATTCGCTAAAAAGAAATCATTCATGATTGAATCTCTAAAACTCAGGCACAAAAAAAGACGCTTATGCGCCGTGGAGTTCTTTGTGCCTGAATAGGTTTAAGCTTTCGGAATTGTCACAACGTGGCCATATAGACCGAGTGTTGCATCCGTTCCTTTGGTCACATCAGATAAGGCTTGACCTGAAATTTCATATTGGCCAAGGTCTTCATGAATTAATGGGAATGTAGTTTCTGGTGATTTTTTAGTACGCCATAAACGAATAGCCATACTGTCTCCAGTTGCAGTGTTAATCCCTTTAAAGAACAATTCATATTCTTTATTGAAATCACTCGCAATGGTGGTGTGACTTACTGCACCAGTGGTGTAAGTAGCCGTGACTGGCTCTGCAATCGTTTCTTTAAAAATCACGGTACCAAACACAGCATCAAGCTCATATTTCGATTCATCAATAGCTGCAGATCCAGCTTTAAACGAAACTGTTGTAAGGCTATAGCCGTTGAGCTTAATTTCTTCACCGACTTTCACGGTACCCAGTGCTTGATCCGTCACTGTATCGCTAGCAACTTCTGACTTCATACCAGAAAGGATGTACTGAAGGTTAGCATCATCCACTTCTTCAAGTTGTCCTGAAAAGTTCACACCAGTGGTCTTTGTAAGCACAAAGTCTGTTGTACGTTGACCGGATGTGCTTTCTGTGTGCTCAACCTGATCAGTTGTAATTTCAAGCTCAAATTCAGGCACGTTACCAATATGGCGCATCGCACCTGCAACACCATTTGCAATCTCAGATAAATAGAATTTACCTTGGAGTGAAATATAATTTTTAGCCATCGGTTTTTACCTCTTTAGCGGGTTTATTTGGAGCAGATGGCTTCACTTCTTCAATGATTTTATCTGCAAGTAATTTGCTGATTTGATTCTCTGTCAGCCCACCAACAATATCGCCGGCAGAAAAACGCCCGACGGGTTGCCGGGCTTTATATTGTTTTGCCATGAATGGCTCCTATACAAACATTTTTGATTCAAACACCAAGGTGATATATACACACGTTGGTGAATAATCTTCTTCGATTGCAACCATGCTTAGTGGTCGATTACTCGAATTAGGTTTCCATCCTGATAAAAGCTTTAATACTTTCATCGTTAACTTGCCTACACGATCTAATACGGCCGAGCCATCTTTTTGCTGTGAAGCAGCATGACGTTCGCAAATTGTGACTTCCCATTGCTGCCCCAAACTCATCATTGCAGATCGCCCAACATCATCTGACTTACGTACACGACGATAATAAATTTGAGCATTTGGTGTGACCTGTGAGAGCTCTGTTACTTTTGCAGAATTAGCCGGTGTATAGATCTCCTTGAAATCAGGAATTTCTTTTAGCTTTTCTTCAATTTCACTTCGCACAGCAAAGAAATTATCTTCATCCGTCATTTGTTAAATGCTCCACAATAAAATCCATCACTTGCAATTCATCGCTTTCGGTTAGGCCTAGGAATGGTCTACGCGGCATATTCACCTTATAAGCCTTACTCATGCTTTCCTGCATAAAATTGGAACGCGCTTTACGTACAAACTTATTGCCAACCAGGCCGGTGCGTTGATTTTGTCGAAAGTAGGTGCGCCGCATACGCGCTTCATAATGGATTTCACCTCCAAAATGATGAATTGCGCCATACTCCACATCTGTCCCAATCTCTACACCACCATGCAGCACATTATGGGTAATAGAATTCATGAGTCTTGATGTATTACGCAAAGTGGTACCACCTTTACGAGTGACTCGACCTGATAAACGCCACTTTCCTTCTAAGCCCTCTCCATTTGCCCACCGACCACGAATATTACTCACGACAGAATGGCCAATCGCATCAAACAGCTTTGGTTTGCTTTGATCGAAATTAGATAAGCGCTCCAAAGCCTGCATCACAGCAGACTCACCATCTGCCTCAATGGTAATTGCTACGCCTGACATATCAGCCTCACTTGATGCTAGGCATCATATTTAAGACATCATCACCAAATACCCCACCACGATAAGTACTACCAATAGGTAAAGTACTTGGCTTCTTTGTAGGCTCATCATCAATAATCTCGTCCGATTCCTCAGACTGGATCTGTAAATGCGCCTTGTTTTCAGCCACGCGCTTTAAGAATGAGATTGCATCCTCATAGCGCTTTCGGACTTCTTCCGTTGGTTGCTGGAAATACAAGCGATAGCGTGCAATATCACATGCCATACGTTTCAAGTTACTTGGCACGTTAGGTAGCGGCAAAGAATAACGGCCACCTATGTGACCGTTAATTTCCTCTGTCGCGTCTTGAATTGCATCTTCTACAGCAGTGACATTGGGTAGCATCATTAACAATTGCTCCAACTCACCACCAAATCGCGCTACCAAGTCAGATTTAGTCGCATACATAGGTCACCTACTTAGCTTCTGAAGCAGCCTTCTTCGCTTCGGCAGTTGTTTTTTTCAGGGCAGCTTCAGATGCAGCTAATGCTTTTTCAAGCTCTGCAACCTTCGCTTTAAGCTCACCATTCTCCTGATTTGATTTGACCTTTTCATCAGTCATCAACTTATTTGCTGCAATAAGATCAGTATTAGCTTTTTCAAGCTCAGCTAAGCGTGCAGCTGAACCATCAGCTTTAGGTTCGTCTGGAGCTTTTTCTTCTTCAATAGCCCCAGATGCTAAAAGGGCCTGAAGTTGTTTAGCTTCAAGCCCTGTGATTTCTTGGCCTGGACGAAAAGGTCCAAGTGACTGCTTTGCAATGTACTTCGTCATAATAATTTCCTTATACGAACCCGCGACCGCCTACCAGGCCATTCTTATTGTTTGGAATCGCCAGTGGAGATGATTCAGCAAGCATTTGAATGCTTGAAGGGTTCTTTTCTTGCCATTGGCTTAGATAGAACTCTAGAGCTTGACCAAAAGCCTCTACGTTTTGGATAGCACAGTGAGCGATCCAACCATTAGCATCAGAGATCAGTCCAAAGAAGTCTTCTGGAATAAATCGTTCCGGTGTACCGCCGCCAATACTGTGTTGAACGTCATACGTCCAAATTTCAATGTTGTCGACCGTACCACGGAACTGCGGTTTATCCATTTGATCAAAGGTTGGAGTTAAAGGAACACTAATACCCGCATATGGTGCAATGAACTTCTCTTTAAACTCTGGATCTTTAATTAAAGTGTTGTACACCTTAGATGTTGTAAGTGCCATTATTGGAGAAGTACCTGAATGTTCCACTGATAGATCAATCATGGTCTGGATATCTTTAACCGCTGTTGCACCAACCTGCCCCCATTTGATCAATGGAGCAAATGTACAAGCTGCATTACGCTCATAATCTACTTCATACATTGGGAAGTCAGCAGAAGCGAAGGTTGTCTTGCCATATAGCAATACATCACGGGCAATCAGCAACTTTCGGTTTTCAATCGATTGACGTAAATATAAAGCCTTTTGTGCTTGGTCAATCAGCAATAGATCTGCATCACTTAAACGGTTTGAGCCTGTGGCAATCACACCAAATTTACGCAACTGGGTAATCAGTGCGGTATTTTGAACATCGCTTGGAAATACTGTCATCATCGGCTTTAAATATGCCGGCTTAACGAATTTAACGTTACCAGACTCACCTACTTTAATTTGGCGACCAGCAGCTGTAGGCGTTACAAATGGTGCAAGCGGTGTCGCTGTATTTAACTCACCTACAGGAACTTCTTTTTTGGTATACGAGACACGTTGAGGAAAGAAGCGATCCATTAACCACGTGTCTACCTTCTGAGTAGTATCCGTTAATAACACCAACTGAGGTACATCCAGTAATTCAACCGGAGCGTTCTGAAATGTAAAAGTTTGACTCATTGATTATTTCCCCACGACTTTACGAAGTTCAATTTTGTTAATTAAGGCCTGGGCACGTACCGCATCATATTGAGCTTCCGTTAACGGCGTACCATTCACAGTTACCACAGCAATATCAAATGCACCCTGTACGTAAATTGGCATTTCCAGACCATTGGCTGCATGGTACGTAGCCTGCTCCACAGTCATATCTGTATTGGCAATGGCATTCCAATCACCAACCACACCTTCTGTTACCACGGGGTGATCTGCGAGGTTGTTTGTAGCCACCTTCAACAAATCACCGCGTTTATATGCAGTCGCCGTTTTTACTTTGGCGTTTTCTGTACGAACGCCATCACCCACTACAAGCTGTGTAGTCGTGATTGTTTGAGTAATGGTTCCCATTAATTTTTTGCTCCTTGTTGCGCTGCAGCAAATTGGTTAAACGCATAATCTAAGGCTGTACCTTGCTGATCGCCTTTGCCTTGTTGCCCACTTTGATTGCTACTCGCTTGATGAGTGAATAAGTGTGCGAATTGCGGTGGGATCTGCTGTTGTTGCTGACCAGATGGTGGTTGCTGGCTACCTGCAGAAAATTGCTTTAATTGCTGTGCCATAAATGCGAATGCAGAATCATCCATATCTGTATAGGATTTCTTTTCTTCAGCACTGAATTGCTTATTCAACGCAGTTTCAAGTGCTTTGATGTCATCTTCACGCTTATCGGCTTTGAACTTCTTAAGTTCGGCTTGAGCTGCATCACGATCAATTTCAGCCTGCTTTAATGCGGCTTGGGCTTTTTCTAATTCGGTCACGTCGGTGTCCTCTTTGGTTGGGTTTGGATTGGCTTTGCCTGAGAAGGCTTTAATTGAGGTATTGCGATCGGCACCAGTCGAGCAGATCGTGAACTCACGAATGCGGTTTTGACGGAAGATTGTGATAGGACCTTCAAATACTTGACCATTCACAGTGACTGTCTTGTCTTGTGAGACTTCTTCAATAGATCCAGGATCAATCATCATTGACATCTGGAATGGAAAGCCATCATCAGAGTCCTGAACGATTTCCTGCGCCTTAGCATTCGTAAGAAAATCGCCTGAAACATCAATCTTTCCGTTTGTATCTACTGTCTGAACAACACCAATTCGACTTGAGCTAAAGTGTTCTTCAAGTAAGGCTGCTGGCTTATCAATCTCAATCCCATCAAGATCAAAGACCACACCAGAACGGCCCCAATACCAATGACCATCTACACGGCCACCTGCATAAGCAGTGCCTTTAAATTTTCGTTTTTGCCCCTCTTCAGCCTTCGGGACTTCAATAGCTGCAGCATTGAATAGATACTTCAATCGCTCTTCATTTGGATCTGGCATTTTCATGCTCCATAAAAAAACCGCCCTCGTGGGCGGCTTTGTGTAATTCTCTATTAAACCTTAATTGCATTACTCTCGAACTTGTCTATGAAACGTTTGATTTCATTGTATTTTGCTCCTTCAATTAGAAATATTAAGGCTAGCATTCCAAATAGAATTGGCCACGCCATCATATTGAAAACAACTAAATATTGCTTCGAGGCCATCTGACTTTCATAGATTTCAATAAATGAATTGATAAATAGAAACGGCAGAAGAGCTAAAATTACAAATACAATATAACCAGCAGCAAAACCAAATACCTTTAATCTGGAATGAGGATGGTGAATTTTTATTATCTTGCCATTACTGTTTTGGATTAACTTCACTTTGTCTTTGAATCGAATGTAATCTTTAATCCATCGTTCCATATCACTGTACTGATAAAAAAATAAGACCTCAAAGTACGTGATTTTCTTAGTCATAAATAATTGCTGAGCAAGTCGGTCCTTAACTAAATGAGAAGTTTTCGATTGATGAATTTCCTCAAATCTTTCAGCAATTTTTACATCTTCTTCAAATTCATCTTTCGTGTGTTTCTTTGATAAATGACGATTGTTCCAAAAGGCAATTACTAAAGGGCCAATAATCGAAGCAAGTACTGTTAGTGTTTTTAAAATAAGTTCCATATTATTTTTAATAAAAAATGGTGCCTTAATCTAATACATATAATCAGTTCATTAAAGCTCTCAATTTATAAACCATCACCCCTTCAATCATCTCTATCGAAACAACTTCAAAAGAGATTCCTAAAGGTAGCAAGACACCTTCACCAGCATTCAACTTTTCAAGATCAATCCCCAGGCCACTCGCATTTTCAATCTGAATCATGATGTTTGACTGACCTGCCAAAAGCATTGGTGCATCCAATGTCACCACCTTACCCACTTCAAGTGAAGCTGCGTAAGCCAGTGTGGTTGTGCCGGTAATAACGTCTGAGGTGTTTTTAGCTACAACATGAATCGCTTCCATATCCTGAACCAACCATTGCTTAAGCACTTGGTCAGCCTTGGATGAGGTTTTGCTATTCAAATAGCCTGTAATGGCCTGGTCATTGCCTTGTACGTAATCCAAGAAAGTACGAATAGCACTTGGTCGAATCGAAGGATCTAATGGAATCACTGTATTGGCCACCGTATCGAATAAGTCCCGAGTCTTATCATCCATAGGAGCAAATAAACTCGTAAGCTTTTTCGATGCAGTCCATTCAGCCTTGATAACTTCTTTCTGCTCGAATAGGTATTCCTTATCTAGTACTGACACATTGATCTTTTTATCAACCAACGCTTCCAGATCACCAAATTGCAAAGGATGCGATGACCAGTCCAATGCCTCAGCAACTTCTGGCAACTTATCCTCCGGGGTAATACCGTATTTGAGTGCCTGAGCCTCTGTGAGTGCGATAACAGTACAGCGGCAACGGAATCCTAATGGCGGATAATGTGTCAGCCAAAATGGGTGATCAATCGGCAATACAATTCGATTCAATGCCAAATGTGCTGGGCGTACACGACTATCATCGATAGCCGAATACATCAGGTAAGGACGTTTGGCTTTATTTCGATTCTGCTGCTGCCATCGCCCATGACCATAAGCACTTTGGATATTAGAACGAAATACGGTATCTAGATAATGCTTAGGTAGAATGATCTCTGATTCTTCAATCAACTTCTGAAAATCGTTAAACGTTCCACCATTGGCCAAAGTCCTATTCAATGACTTAATCACTGTCTCAACTTGCTCAAGACTCGATAGAAAGCTCACTGTTGTCGCCATCTGCCGAGTCTTTAAGTCCATTGAGTAAAACTCATCAGGTAGCACAATCTTTTTGTCATGCGCGTACTGAAGCGCTTCAAGGAATGTGACTGGTTGCATCTATTTCCCCTTGGCTGCTGTCGCATACCCCAATACATCTGCAGCATATAAAGCCTGATCTAAATTGGCCTTAAACTGAGATTCAGATACAGACGGAATCAACTGCATTAAATTGAATGCCAGGCCTTCGGGACTATCCGACTCAGCAACAAGCTGCTTAATCTGCTCATTACTTAAAAGCTGCAGATCCTTTTGGCCATCGGTTAATTCCTCAACTTCTTGCTGTTCAGCTGAAAGTTTATTGGCCTGGGCTTTAAAGCTAAATGCATGTTTGGGTATAGCTGAGAATTGGGTGTTTAGAAAAGGTTGGTTTGACTCAGCGATATCACCATCCTGAAGCCCGTACTCACGCTGAAAATACTGTGGCGTTAGGTTTGCACCAGCATTCTTAAGATGAGCATCACGCTCGGCTTGATCCTTATTGAGTGGTTTAGGTTTTTCACCGAGCATAACCTCATACGCACCCCAACCATTTAGAGCGCATAGCGCATTCACCACTGCTTGCAAAGTAGGCGTAACCAGTCGAATGTCAGATTTGAGTTTATCCATCCTTACATTTTCATGGACTTGACCTAATGCCCTACTACCAACACCATCAGTCCCACTAGTAAGTGTTTGCCCTAAGATGACTTTTTGAATCTGTCGTACAAGCTGATTATTGAAAGACTCAAACGCAGCTCCAGCAGTACCACTCGCACCAGATGTACCCAGTACCTGAACATCGTCTTCAGCATCGATCGACAATACACTTTGAGCATGAGCATTTAATAATGCTCTATTCATGTCTTCAGTTTCGGTATCTTTACATTTACCTAAAAGAATTGGCGTACCAAAACGCTCTAAGAATTTAGCCCAAAATTTGAATCCATTCTGCTTAAAGAAAAATAGCCAATACAGTGTTGCTAGCAATGCTTTTCCATAAGGTTGTTCATATGAAGCTTTACGACGCGTTAGGAAGAATTTAAATACTTGATCGACCTCCTGCTCATTAGCAGTCCCTTCCTGACGGTAAATTAGTCGACCATCATTTTTAGGTTCAAACCATTGCATTGGCTTTTCACCAATCCATTCCAGGCCGATGTAACCCTCTGGTTTAAGTTCATAAACAGCTTCTTGAACCGAATAGCCAAAAAACAAGGCATTCAAAGAACCGGCTGCAATCTCATGAAACCATTCTTTGAGAACAAGTGTTAATTTTTCGGCCTCATCTGTATCGCTTGGTTCAACTCTTAGCGGTGTAGCCAGTAGTGCATCTATGCGAGTCTCAACCGCCTGGGCAACTTCATCATCATCTAGCAATACTCGTAATCTGTGACGTGTAATGCCAGCCTTACGAAGCACCTCATCGGTATCTGGTTGCTTGCCAAAATTAACTAAAAAACGCGTTACCGCTTCTTGAGTGTATAGGTTGCCAAGAGACAAAGCCTTCTTTGACGCTTTGTCTTTTTTAGACTTTGCCATGTGTTTTCCTTATCAATAAGTTCGACTACCTGCACCAGCAGGTTTTTTGCTGCTTCGACCCTTAATCAATGGCTGTAAGCCATAGCGAATACCATCCATATGATGGTTGTTGAGATCCAAAATATCCGGCAGTACATCACCTGCACGATTGACCTTGTATGAATACAACTTGAACTCTCTAGCTGTTTCAGGGCAATCAGGGTGAATAATGATTTGCTTGAATTTCTTCATATACGTCACACCGTCTTCTACAGATCCAGGCCATTTGTCTGCTGCCTTAATCTTGAAACCTTGGCGTTTCATATAGCTAATAGTTTCAGGTCGCGAATTATCAGCTCTGATTTCGTGAGTACGTACGCCCGGCACTTCATCAAAAAGTTTCGGAAGATGATCAATCTCACAACCCACTTGATGAGCTTCATTACGTATATAGAGAATATCGTCATGAATAAAAATACGGTTTAGTGTTGTTGGATCTTGTGAGAACCCCCAATCGGAACCGTAGTACACTTCTGTCCAGTCAGCATCAGGTTCAAACTCATCAACCACATAACGACCAGAGAAGATAATGGCCTGGCTAAATTCAAGGTAAGCACCATGCCAAACATGCTCAAACATAGGCCATGCATTTTCATCACCTGCAGCCTGCATCCTAATTGCACGCTTACGATCTTCCTCGTATTCGTCCAACAGTGTTTGCGGAGCAAATGGGTTGTTGTTGATGTTAACTTCAATAACGATGGAGTCTTCAGGTGCAAACTCACCACGTAGAAAATCATCTATAGGGTCGTCTTTCGATTCGGGGTTCCATGTCGCCCAAATTTGTGACCCCTCAGCACGCATTGTTGGACGTAATAGTCTGAGGGATTTTGCTGAAAGCCTATTAGCTTCTTCAATCCAAGCTATTTTAAAACCCTCAAGGGATTTGATTGAATCAGCTGTGTGGTCTTGCATACCCTGAAAAAGAATTACTCCCTCACCACCCTTTCGCTTGATTAGGTCACGTTGCACATCAAACAGATGTGATACGCCTAGAGCCTTAATCTTGTCCTCAATAAGCTGCTTACTTGAGTACTTAATCGATTTCTGAATCTCACGAATACATACAGCGCGAAGATCTTTATCAATGACGCATTCCTCTACCAGCTGCTCACCTACAAAATGTGACTTACCTGATCCACGCCCCCCATGAGCACCCTTATATCGTGCTGTCTTAAACCAAGGTTTTGACCAACGTGGAGTTTTGATTCTAAGCTCCACAGTGGAATCCTTCTAATCTATAAACTCTCGAATAACTTTGATTTCCAAGTCAGCACCATCTTTACCAGTGTGCTCCTGACGAATTGTCCTGCCATCAGTTTCTTGATGTGCAAGCTTTAATAACTTTTGTTTTGCGACTTTGTTCTTCCCAGAGTCGTCATACATCTTTTGGATTTCTTTCAAGCGGTAGAACTTGTTCGCAATTGGAATATCGATTAATCCTGCATCGAAATCCTGACGGGTTTTCTCAAACAATTGGACATATTTCTTGCTTAGGTTTTTCCCACGTCGCTTGGTTGGATCGTACAAAGCCACCTGAGATCGATCGAGAATCAGGTCAAACTCTTGCTTCACAAGATCCGCGACTTCTTGAGGGGTGTCACGGCAAGCAAGAGACTGAATTATAAAAATTTTCACAGGCTCTTTAAGTGTTGCCATAAATTCCTCTTTGTGTCGCTACGTGTCGCAAGATAGGCAAAAAAAAGAGCCTTTCGGCTCAGTTAATCACACAGTTTCCGCAACACGCTGCAATGTTTGTCTCCGATACAAATGGAGCATTTTTAGCAATATTCAATAGTCGTTGTACTGAGCTATCGATTCCGTGCTGACGTATTTCACCAAAGAAAACTTCAACATCATGGCCAGCTAAGTAGTGCTTGGGTAAGCCAGTTACATCGCTATAAATGATCTCACCGTCTTCATCGCGCTCAACCCCAATGTGGTAAAGCTCATGTTCAATCAAACGGCAGAATTCACGATCAGAGGTTTGCTCACAAAATGCAGCATCAATCGTGATTAAGTACTGAGGTACAAAGCCAAACCAGTCTCGCATTTGTTGTTCTTGACGAGCTTTCTTCCACCCACCTTGGTTAAACATCACTTTTTCACATTGACCGAGTACCATGCGCTTTTTAGCCATTGCAGCAGACGATGCCCACGCAAATGCCAAAAACTCTTCACTATCATGAATCAGCTCAGCAATATGGTCATGGTCTGGATTATGCAAATCACTACCCAAGGTTAACCAATTCTGCATTACCCAGGCCTTTAGATCCGGAGCTGGCGCTAGACGTATAGCGTCCTCTTCCCCAGCTTGATCAATCAAGTCTGTCGGTGGGAATGGTCTGATCTGTTCCATAAAGCACCCATAAAAAAACCCACAACTTTGGGGAAAATTGTGGGTATTAAAATAACAGGTATTGGGGAATACTTATTCCGAGTATTCTGCTAGGTTTTGCTAATACTTGGAATGGTAAAATATACCAAACGATTAAATTTAATCAAAAGCATGTCTCTTCAAATTCTTTAGCCACTGCGATGCAAGATTAGCCTCTATCTGTAGTGGGCCAGACTCATCTATCTTGTATCTGCTAGCCGATTCTAAGCGCACAACGGTGTATCCCATATCAACTGCGACATCATAGCGATCCATGCTCCAGCCTTTATTTGCTAATTTTCCGCTGCGACCACCAGACCAAGGTCCGCCAGATATCTCAACTAAAATTCGATGCTCAATTAAATGAAAATCAAAACGCCAGTGTTTGGTCGTTTTAAAATGAAAATATTCTTCGTACTTGATTTCCATTCGATTCAATATTTCTTTCAATCGATCAAATGCTTCCAAGTACCTTTCCGAAGCTTTAGGTAATGGCTTGGTGCGGAGTTTGAGCTTGTATGGCTTTTTATTGGTTAGAGCCTTGTATTTTTCAACGTCCATAATTTTGAGCTATAAAAAAACCTCCAGAAGGAGGCTGTATTAATTTTTTAGCTTAAGTTTTTCAATACTTAATCTACTAATTCTGCTTCCTGCGCTTCAACAATCCCATCATTTAATTCATTTTTTATATGATCAGGCATATCTGGGAAAAATTCGTTAAAATCATTATCTGTGATAAATCGATTAAACGCTAAAACACGCCACTTATTGTCATTGATATCTCGCACAAAAATATGATCAATTAGCATAGCTTCAACCACAACAGTTCCTGAAGTATTTAGACTTTCTCCTTCATCTACCTCCACCTCAAGAAATGCCTGAACTGGCACCACACAAATTTCACCAGACTTACTTAAAAGATTAGCTTTAGATGGTAACAACTCATGGATGTAAGGATTTGAAGAATCTTTGACATTGTGCTTAGCAATTTCTTTAATTCTTTTACTATATTCCCTTCTACTTATCCATTCATTGTTACTCCAGGAAGGTTTTGCAAAAGACAAATGCTTATCTACCCAAAATTGCTTATCTGGATGATTTTTACTAAATATGTATGTGTAATCATAATGCTGAATATAGTCATGTATATCATCTATACCACCAGTGTTCTCAGCATCTGACTTTTTCTGAATTATTTCTTTAAATAATGGGTAACTGTTTTCACAATCTAAAGTTGTAGCATTGGCAAAAGCAGCTAAACAACTAACAAGACCAACTAATATTTTTTTCATAAATTTATAACTTATAATTTGCAGGTAAGAAATCAATGTACATCAATTTTTAAGCTTAAAATTTGTTCTGAGTTATTAATTAATATCGATATTGTCAACAATACTCGAAATAATATCTTTACTTGTATTAACAACAGACTTTCCTGCTTCTACCAAGACTTCGATCACATCCACCGGGTTTGCGTGACCTATAGTATCAACAATAGAGTTTGATTGATTATTTTCTTGCTGAGGGTTTTGTTCAAGCTCGTTGTTTTCCAAAATATTACACCCTTCTTTTAAAATTAAAGCCCACCATTTGGCGAGCTTTTAAACTTAGTGAATTACTATAACTTCGTCCACTATAACAGAAATATGCCATATCGCTTGTACAGGGTCAATATCACTCTTGAAAACAGTCTCTAAAATTTTTAGCAGTCTGTTTTACATTTTCAATAACTCTTTGATCACCAGTGATAACAGCTAGCATATATGTAGCCAGATGCATTAAATTGTTTGACTGTCGAACGATCGTGAATACAAGCTCATCGGGGTAACCATTATTACTTCTATAAACAGCATGCACTCCCGAATGAACAAAAGAGTTTAATGCTTTCCAAGAAATTTCTTTAAATTGAATTAACATTTCAATCGCTTGTTGAGCTGGTGAATTTGCATTTTTAAGCTCAATAAGCATTTTAGAAATAGAAGGCAATTCCTTATTGTTTCTTTCAGCCCTTTCATTACTCAATTCGCCAACAATTAAGTCTAACTGCTCATCATTAGCTACGTATAATGACCAAAAGCCCTTTACCAAAGCCTCATACTGTAGCCTAAACAATGCAAATGCAGAGGTATTGCACTTCGCATGCGCAATTAAGAATCTTAAACTTGCAGCATGCTCCATTGAAATGAATCCCAATGAGTCCGCAGCTTTAATCTTTGGCGAATTGTCGTACAATGGAGTTGACGTAATTGGAAAGATAAATTGCCCTTCCAATAGATGGGATGATTTAAGCAAGCCTGCAATAATGTCCTCATTAATTTCCATTAATACCCTTTTTACAACAACCAAAAGACATATAAAAATTAATAACTTATTGCAGTAAAGTCAAATTCTAATAAACCCATACCGCACATGTAACGCCGCCAGGCCACACTTAACATCCATGCGAGCATCCATCTGTGTACGTTCTTCATTTGCCATAGCAGACCATGAATTCCCATAAAAATACCGACAAATGATGGCATCAAGCCATTCATCCAACACCTCTGACTGACCTTGCATATCCAATATTAAACGCTGCACTGCGCGAGCTTCATTGTCATCAATCTGACAAGTTATTTTAGTGCGAGATAACTTTGGCTGAGCTTCAGATAAGAAATGAGCGGCTATAATTTCTTTCTTTTGCTCTTCCGTAAGTTTCTTGATTTTCTGCTTCACTACGGCCTGATCCATAGCCACTGCAATAGGATTGACGGTTTTCCCACAAGTACCTGACACAGAATTCATCCAAGCCCCGAACTGGTACAGCCATCCCTCTAAATCAAAACGTGTCCAATCTACCGACTGCATAATTGTTACCGCTGCATTCATCCCAAATCCCCTACCATCTTCTCAATCTGCTGAATTGCTAAACCTGACTTCACTTGCTCTGTACTAAATCGTATTACCTGATAACCCAGCATTGTTGCCGCGTTATATTTCTCCATATCACCGATAAACCCTTTACCCCTTGTATGCCTTCCAACACTCCAAATACCACCTTCAACCTCAATCAAAATCATTCTTCCCTTTAGGTGGAAATCAGCTCTCCATTTACGACTCGGGTGGAACCTAAACTCTTGCTCGAAATCTATCTTTAATGCCTTGAGCTCCAGCGCCAGTTTCGATTCAAACTCATTGGGTACCTTTTGACTTTTAACCTTAGGTCTCTTGGTACCTCTTTTAGGTTTGGCACCCCCGATCATTTGTTTGTATTCAGCAATTGAGTAGCTGGTCACTACTTCACTCCAAATAACTGCTTTGTTTTTTCAGTAGCGGTATAAGCACGTTCTGCTTGCTTGCCATTACTCTGTAGATATCCAGCTTCAACAAGTTTTTTAAGATGTAAATTTAATTGGCAACGGCCCCAATCAGTCACGTTTTCCTCAAGCTCTAAAGCAGTCACCTCAGCAGTAGAAAATGCGATGTATACAAGTACGTTTTTAATCTCTTCAAATTTTTTAACGAATGAGGTGTTCATGAAGCACCTCCTACACGTTGATCTTCCCAATTGCATTCCACTGTGACCAGGCCATCATGTTGAAAACGAGACCAAAGACGATCACCCAGATCTTTTTGCAAATCCTCAATTGTCATATTTGAAATCAGCATGGTTGGTTTGGCCTGGTCATAACGTTCGTATAAAACTTTGTGCACCAACTGAAGTCTATTTTCATGACGGTCGTGCAAACCGTATTCATCTACAATCAGCAAGTCATAGTCAGCGAAGCGCTGTACTGCATTAGCCTCACTGTCATCGGCTTTTTTCCAAGCATTCGCAATTTCGTTGGCGATATCTTCAGATGTGATGTAACGAGCGTACTTACGATTCTCCAAGACATTTCTAGCAACGGCACACGCTAGATGTGTTTTACCTGTACCAGTACGGCCAACCATGATTAAATTGCGTTTTATGTCTTTCTTGAAATCACTGGTAAACGACATACATTGCTGCTTTGCATTCATCTGTCCGTTATTGCTAATCACATAGTCTCTAAAGCCATTGTTTGCATGACGAGCCGGTAACTTAGCTCCTTCAAAATGCTTTTCACGAACCATGCGATTTACCTCAATCTCGTGGTCCTGATGGGCTTTATTCAATATTTCAGTTGCACATTGCTTGCAAATTGCAGTACGACCAACTATGACTTTTTGAGCTCGGTGTGTTTCACAGTATTCAGAACTCAACTGGATCTGCGCATTTAAAATTGAGGCGTTCATAGCAGTCCTCCACAGTCGATATCACTTGCAGGTGCATACTGCTGTACTTCACCCCAAGCATCATTTACGTTTCGAGAATTTTGTTTTTCAGTGGTATGGTTTTTCGTTTTTGTTGCTTCACGTTCAGCTTTGGCCAATTGTTTTTCAAATTCCTGAAAAATCCATTGTGCAAACTTGCGAAGTTTTTGGTTGTTCGTGATCTGGTGATTATTTTCGTGGTGAGCGTTGAAGTTCCCAAGATGGAATTGAAAATCTGCCATGCCAAGAATTTCAGAAACTCGTTGAGAATATTTTGTGGTTTTCAAAGCGAATGCCAGCTGCTCAAGATCTGGTGCCCACGAATCCACGTTTTGATTTTCAACGTGCGCGTTACTGTGTGTGTTTATATCTGTTGTATTCTCTGTAGGAACGAATTGCGCTTTTGTTTGCTCCCGAACTGCGCTTTCGTCAGTTGGGGAAATTACATTTTGTGAGTTCGCCAAAATCATCTCTGAAAGCCACTCGTCAAAGCGTTCTTCGTTAAATTTGAAGTACAAACGATGATCTAAACGCTTGTATGTTTCTGAGATTAAACCTAAGGCAACAAGCTTCTTTCGAGCACTCACTTGTTCTCGATATGACAAGCCAGTTTCTTCCTCAATTTGCTCAGAAGTCTTGTACACGCCTAATGGGCTATCAGTCTTATCCGACCAAAAAACCATTTGGCCAAGAAAGATTCCTGCCTTCACACAGCCGATGTATTTACCCAGCTTGGGGAAATAGGCAATAGGTTGCCCTGTGCCACGTAGTGACAGAATATGGCTCATTCAACCACCGCCTTAGGGTTTAAATAAGCCCCTACACGCATGCCTTCACATTTAAGTTGATCAAGCATGTCCTCTATGCCAAATTTATTAGCTTGATCAATAAGATACTTAAGTGTTTCAGTATCCATTTCAACAAGTTGGCCGCATTCGTTGTGCCTACCCAAAGCTACCAGAATTCTGTCTTTTTCATCCTCCTCAGCACTACCAATAAATTCGAGTACATCGTCAATCTCGATTTCAATATCTACATAAGTGGATATGTATTTTTCTACATTCGTCATACACCACCTTCATTAATCCATATAAAGCGTCCAAACATCAAAATCATTTCTGAACGCAGTAAGCTTGAGATAATTTCACCGGCATACCAGGCCGAGATCCGATGTTGATTGGTGAGCATTTCGATAAACTCATCACGTGTGACTGCAGCATTGGCTTCATCACGATTAATCTTGCGTAAGTTGGCCTTACGAATATCAATTAGTCCATTTAAGGTGCGAAGCGCTGGGTCATACCAACTCTGAACGCCTTGCAGGTGTTTATGCTCAGGCTGCTTTTTAATTGCCTTGTTGGTGATCATGGAACCTCCGCAAGCGCTTGTTCAGCAGTAGTCAATCGACGTTTGGCCAAGACCTCTGCAACTGTTGCCGGTCGCACTAGATGGCTCAGTGAAAAGTTGTGATTTCCATCCAGTAGTACGCCATCACTCTGTACTTTGTGTACGGTCATCAAGTGGTCTGGTTTGATTGGATCAGTGAAGACCACGACGTCGCCCGATAGGTAGTCGGCATTTTTGTCTGTGCGTATGCCTTTGTTTTGTGGTAAATTAGATTTCATATTCATATGTGATTCCGTCATATTTTGAATTGGAAGCCTGATGTTCGAGATCAGGCTTTTTTATTGCTCGACGCATTTGTTTATTTGCATTTCTAGCTCTGCCAAGATCTCGTGCAGCATGTGAATGACCTTTGACATATCTATCGCTTCACCACGAGTGATCCGACCGTCTGCCATCATTTCTTTGAACTGCGCACATATATCCCCACCACCCATTCCAATACTCAGTACTAGGTCTGTGAGCGCTGTATCTCGACATTCGGGTATGCATGGCAAGTTGATGGCCACTTTTCCGTGTTGAGCATTCAGTCTTTGCAGAATTCGGTAATCCCCTGTCAGCTCCATAAGTTTTGAAGCCTCAAGCAAGGTGATGTGGTGTGTTTCCGTATTGGGATTCACTTTACTGTTCAGTACCGCAGGGCTTTTTATGCCCATTCGTGGCGCTAATGCATTCGCTCCACCTTGGTAGTCGTGAACAGTGTTGTAAGCAGCATCCAATATGTTCATATCGGTGTCCTTTGAACGTGGTTATTGGAGGGCTGGGTTATTACTATTTTTAGTAGAACGAATGAAAGTCCAATTAATGTCTGGGCGCAATTGCTCAGCTTTAACTTTAGATTTAGTTAATTCTTCGATTGGCAAACAACGTTCTTCAGGAATTTTATCGAAGTTCCATTTACTTAGAGCCCAAGGTGTTATGCCTAATCCACGGGCTAATGCAGACTTATTGCCAGCAATTTTTATCGCTTTTTCTAAAGCATCTTTTGGAGTTGACATAATGCACTCATTAAAACTACTTAAAGTAGAAGATAATATACTACCTAAAATAGAATTGGTGCAACTAAAAATACGAGGTAAACTTCTACCATTGGTAGAAAATGGAAAGAAATCCAAAGTGCAGACAGCAAAATATCTTGAATTTGCATCAAGACTTAAAGGCCTTATGGATAAGGAAGGATCTCCTATTACAACTGTTAATCAGTTGAAAGATGCTATTGATGTGACGTATGAGATGGCTCGTAGATACACGCTTGGTATTGCAAAGCCACGTGAAGAAAAAATGCAAATTCTTGCTGACAAATTTAATGTTGATATTAGTTATCTAGATCATGGCACTGGTTTAGAACCAAATGTAACGGCCCCTTTTCCAGTTGCAGGTCGATTAGTTCCAGTTATTTCATGGGTGCAAGCTGGCTCATGGACCACTGTAGATTCTGTTCCCGCAGGTACTCAGTTTGAAGAATGGTTACCGCCGAACCCTAAATGCGGAAAGAATGGCTATGGTTTGGAAGTTGTTGGTGAGTCAATGCTCCCCGACTTTCGGCCTGGCGATAAGATTTATGTAAATCCTGACTTTCAAATAACAGATTTAAAAACAGGTGATTTAGTTATTGTTTCTTGCCAAGGCGATAGTGAAGCGACGTTTAAGAAGCTTATTGTCGAGAGCGGGAATATGTATTTGCAACCTTTGAATCCCGACTGGCCAGAGAAAACCATTGCTTTAGAAGATGGTTGCAAGTTGGTTGGGAAAGTTGTTGGGTTGTATAGGGATGTTTGATTTTTAATAAATTGGGGGTAGAAATGGTAGAAACAGCATCTACTGCAAAAATTGCAGAAATAGAATCTAAAAAAATGTTGAAGTTTTTTAAATGGAAAACTTACTCAGATACTTTGGAGAATACTGACTATTTATGTCAGGATGTAGAAAGACACTTCCCAGATGGACAATATGATAAACACCCACTTGATCTAGTTTTCTCATATATTCATCCGTATACAGGTAAGCAAATCTTTTTTTACAGTGATTTAAAAAGTTATAGTTGCCCTTCTCTAACCCCCTCAAAACTTAGAGAAGCCTTAAAATCACTTGGTCAATCAATTGCCTGTGCAAGAGACAATGAGCAATGGCGTGTAGATTTTTCTAATCCAGATTTTAGTGGTGAAGTTAGAGGATTATTATTTCTATTAAATTATGATGGAGATTATTCTCAAGACATTCTTCAGAAATTAAATGTTGTGGCTAAATTTGAACCTGAAGCGCATAGAGGTGGAAGATCAACACTAAATGTAGAAAATTTACACATTGATCCTAATCAATTTGTTCATATTATGGATCCAACTGTAGTTGTATATATGCAGACAATCATAAAGGATCTGAATGGGCTTAGAGGATCACAAAAATTTCCTTTAGGTAGTAAAAATTATTATTTTTATTACCCTAATTTGGAATTACATAGAACACAAGGTGAGGAAATTGAATTTCCAGCTACTGTTGAGGTTTTGTGTGGACCTTATCTCATAATAGGTAATTTTGCTACAGAACAGGAAAATCACGATAGTGGTGAGCCAATAAAATTTAAACCTGGTTTTATTGTGTACTATAGATTGGATGGGGGGTCACATGAGGAGTTTTTATTTTTAATAGATCAACTATCTCGATATCAAATGTTTAATAATCAGAAAAAAGTAAATATTAGACAGATTCATTTAAACCCAGATGAAAATGCTGAAAAGAACTTTAATAATGCTCTAATTGAATATAATAAAACTTGGAGTGTTAATGGATTAAATCCCATTTCAGATGGCCAGTTAACATTTAATCAAATCGTAAACCTAGAAAAGAAATTCTTACCGTCACCTTTAAATGGGGCTAGAGATCTCTCATGAATTTTTCAAGATTTTCATTTATAAACCCTAATGATATTGATCTTTTCGGGACTCTTAATAGAAATCGAGCTTTAACTAATGATGAAGTGGCATATTTATTTGCTAAGCGGGGAATTATTTATGGGAAAAACACATCCCGTGAATTATTAGCAAAAGAGTTTTCATCATTTTTTCATTCAAGCTATGACTATCATCTCATTGAAGCCTCATTAGCGACAGAGAATAAACGTAGTGCTGCCGTTTCCGGCCTAGTTATAGATAACCTTGACAGCCTTAACAACAGGCAAATATTGGGAAAATTAGATGCACTTGAAACAAAAATAACACAAGATATTGAAAAACAAGAAGAAATAGATATCGACAAGGTTATTTATAAGAGAAATGGTACTAAATCAAGACAAATTACCGTTAATTATTCTGTTTATGATTTTACTAAAAATGCCTTTAATCGTAGAGAAAGAAAAGAGGCCTCAATTTATATCAAACCTGTTGATGGTTCAAACTCACTTTATGTGGAATTTCCAAACACAAAGGAATTAGGGCAATTAGTTGAATCACAGGTTATTGATGCAATTTCTGACTCCTTCTCAAAACCATCAAAAACTAAAATCGAATTGTTAGGAATAACTGATAATATTCTAAGGAAACAATTTTTTGATACTTTAATTAGAGACATTTCTGAATTTGATTATGATACTGTGCTAGATATTTATGTAACAAAGGAAAGCTCATCTACAGATGATCCTCCCAGCATAGTTACTTCAGTAGCCTCTATTAGAAAAGCATCTTTCAGTGGGCATGGTTTAATGGATGTGCCAGAGTTAGACACGCTTTTAGCTAAAGGTTTCCATATTTATAGAGTTATTTGGCAATCTCGTTCAGTTGAAAATGATGAGGATATTTTTGTTTTTGAGGCAAAGTTTTTACAACCTGATGAATGTACAGGATTCTCTTATTATCTTAAAGGTCGTAAAACTAATAATGATAAAATTGAACAATGCTCGTTGACTGAAACTATGAAAATGAACCGAGAGATCTATTTCGCTGCTATTCGTAGTTTAAATAAAATCACTTCTACCGAGGTGTGATATGCATAAAATATATCTGTATAAAATAAAAATCCCCAAAGGCATTGGAAACTTACATCTGGCCCTTGAAAACTTTGAGGACAAAAAATTTTCATTTGATATAACTACTTTTAATAGCCATTTATTAGAAGTTAAAACTTATGAAAAGATACAAAATAAAATTACTTTTTTTTCGCCTGATGGTGAAAAAAAAGTAATTGAATATGAAAGTTATCAAAATATTTATTTTGCAATATTTAAAAGCCAGGAAGAAAGTTATTTAGCACTTTCAAACCCACCAAGATCTGTACGTAATTTTTTTAATTTACTATCACAAATTGTAGGGGTTGGTTATACAATCGAAGCAGTAATAGTAAATTTAAATGCCGCTTCTCAATATTTTTTTAATAAATACCAATGTGATATAAAATATATATCTGTTGAAAAATTAAGTATTAATCATAGATCCTATGCAAACTTAGAAATTTTTTCCACAGAAAATGCAATATCAGATTCTGAAGATTTAATTGCTAATCAAAAAATTTTAATTAATAAAGTAAGCTTAAATATTAAAAATTTAATAAAAACTATTGACTTAACAGTAAATAGGAAAGGTTTTTTGCAAACAAAATGTTTCGACAAATCTCTTTCTTTAAATGGAAATGAAATCTTCAACTATATACATGAAATACTTTTACATCGAGAAAGTTGACCTGATAAACCCACTCATTAAAGTGGGTTTTCTTTTATCACGTGCCCTACTAGACTAGCCACAACTTAGAAGAATTTGAACCTATGGAAACCATCTCATTTTTATGTTTAATCACTTTTGGAATTTTTGGCTGCTATGAGCCTGAGCAGCTAGGTCCTGAGCGTGAACAATTACTACTGGAGTATAAAGAACTTGATTCAAAGTTTATGTGGTATCAAGCTCAATTGGTGGGTCCCGCAACAGAAAATGAGCTTCGTAAGCAAATTATTTGTAGTGACTTCCCTACTGCATATGAACAAGAATACAAACCTTTAATGATCAAGCTTGAGGGTACTCATGAAACAGACCATTCTAAAGATCTAATGAATGCTTTCGACTCATACAAATCGAAATATAATATTCAATGTAACTAAGGTTTAGAAGTTAACGTTTGTTGGCCATTTCCGGCATCAGTTTTTTCTATCTTAGGATAAAGATCGCGTTCTGCAGCGTCTAGTCTTGCTTTGGCATCAGCGATAACTTTTGCATAATACGCATCAGATGTTCTTGCTTTAACTGCATCACAATTTATTTTTTTCTGGCAATTGTCGTATTCTTGTTTGGCTATGCTTGCTCTTTTCATAACATCATCATAATGCTTAACAGCTTCATACCATCTAACTTGCACATTTTCATCAAAAGTTGATTGATCAGCATTCGCATGACACGTCATCACTGTTGTACAGCCAATCATGATTAAAGAGTAGAATTTGAACATAAATACTCATATTTTTATTAGGGACAGTGAGAGCTTAGCATAGCTTCATCTAACCCACCCCAGCAGAGGTTTTTTATTATCGAATAAGTACACAAACAAACTTAGCTTAAAGAGCTAAGATCAAAGAATAGACGTAAAACATAAATAATCACAAAAAGCCGTTCCAGTGCGCTGTTTAGTGAAACGACTTTTGATAATCTATTTTTGTCTTTATAAGATCTCGAAATTATTGTATTAAGTTAATTGTGGCCCCCCTTTAAAATACTGAACCTTACAATTATTCTAGTTGATCATCTTGACTTGCTTCTTTAACTTTTTTCATAAATCGAGAACCCAAAAAACCAGCTAAAGCAACGCCTGCAATGAGTGGTTGAACTAAAGCCCCAATATTAGTTAAATCATTAGTGTTAGCGTCATTCTTACTAACTATACTGTGACCTATAAAGGCTAAACTCTCCCCAGCAACTCCAATAACATTTACCTCGTTATTTTTTAATGCCTCATCTAGAGCATTAAAAACCTTGCAAGGCTCTACACTGTAGAAAGCACAGAGTTGATAAACCTGAACAACTGCAAATCGAGATCGACCATTTTCCATATTTGAAATAGCTTGCTTTGTTACTCCTATAAACAAAGCAGCTTCATCCTGAGATTTTTTTTTATCTTTTCTAATGTTTGAAAGAATTAAACCAAGTACAGCATCTACAGATGTATTAATTTCACTATTCATAACTTAAACCACAAAATAATTTATCAATTATACATCAAAAGTAAATTTAAATAATAAAGTACACTAATATTGTACTTTATTATTTGGTATGGTATAAAAAATATTCTACAAAAGAGGCTGCTCAAATGAGTTTTTTTGATTCCTTGCAATTTCATGTGTCAAATTTGCATTGCAAAATCTATGATTTAAAATGTTCTATTAAAGATGCCGCATGGTCTGCGGAAAAAAAAATTTATAAAACAATCGATTATACTAAAGAAAACCCTGTAAAAAGTACAGCCATTGCGACTACAACTGTCCTTTCAGCTGGTGTTTCATATATATACGCCCCTACTATAGCAGCAGTTATAGCAAAATCAGGCGTTTTAGGAAAAACAGCAACAACAGGCGCTGTAATTAGTAAATTAACCGGAGCTCCTTTAGTTAATGCTTCATTAGCAAAAATTGGAGGTGGTGCTATTTCTATTGGAGGTAAAGGTATAGCTGGTGGAAAAATTGTAATAGCTAGTACAACAGCTGCAACAACAGCTGGTAGTACTGTAGCAATAACTAAAATAACCAATGATAAATAATATTATTTTTTCCATTTAGCAAATTTACGAACTCTAATCGGAAAAAAATTTATAGCCTTCAACCCACCACTACGGTGGGTTTTTTTTGCCTACCACAAAGCAAAACTATTAAAAGTAGAAAATAATTCTACAAAGTATTGACAATAATTCTACTTAAAGTAGTATTCATCTCATCAGACAACAAAAAAGCACACCAGACCTCTTAACTCCTGATGTGCTTTGCAAACTGCGAGATAAGTATGAACAAAACCTTAACCCCTTTCAATAGCCTCAAGGTAACACTTGTCGCTGCAACCGTAACAATCGGTGCATTGGCATTCGCTTATAAGCCTCATGCTGCCAATACTCAAGCACTTCACAAAAGCATTCCTGAAGTTACTACCGTCGCAGCAATGGAACTCACTTCTAAAACTTCAGGTAGTGCTGTTATCCGTTTAGATAACTTCACCCTAGACGTAAGCTTTGACTTTGAACCATTTGAGGACAGTTACGGCGTACCCGGTAGTGAATTTGATACCGCTGAAATTACCCAGCTCTCTGTAGACCACATCACCGATGAATACGGCAACCCATTCCCCGACTTCACGGACTACAACGACCACCGCAACATCAATGAAATGTTGGTGCAGCACATGATTAAAAATCGTTTGTTGGGAGAAGTGTGATGACTGTTTTCTTCAAAAAAGCTGAACGTAAAAATGCAAAGTTACGCCTAGCATTAGCTGGTCCAACAGGTGCAGGCAAAACTTTAGGTGCTCTTCTGATTGCTAAAGGAATGGGCGGCAAAGTAGCTGTAGTTGATACTGAAAATAGTAGCGCTGAACTCTATGCAGATGTTATGGATTTTGACAGTGCTAACCTACAACCTCCATATTCCCCTGATAAATTCATTGCGGCAATTCAAGCTGCAGAAAATGCAGGTTACACCACTGTTATCTTAGATAGCATCACACATGAATGGTCAGGTGTAGGTGGCTGTTTAGAAATGGTTGATGCTCTAGGCAAAGGTAAATTTAAAGGGAATACGTGGGGTGCTTGGAGTGAAATTACCCCTAAACACCGCAAATTTATTGATGCCATGCTTCACTCGAGTATCAACGTGATTGTGACCATGCGCAGCAAAATGGATACCGTGCAAGTTGATGCAGGTGGCGGTAAGAAAAAGGTCGAGAAGTTAGGTCTAAAGTCTGAACAGCGTGATGGCATTGAGTATGAGTTCACTACTGTTTTAGATATTACCCATGGCGATAACTATGCAGTAGCTACAAAAGATCGTACTGGCTTATTTATTCAACCTGAACAGATTACCGAGCAAACAGGTGTCAAATTAGCTCAATGGCTTTCCTCAGGATCCGCTGATTCAACTATCAACGGCAATCAGTTTTTAGAACTTGAGCAACTCATGACAGAAGCTGGCATTGATATTGATAAATACTGTGCAAAGCGAAAACTAAATAGTCTTCAGGATGTACGTCAGCAAGTCTTTGAGGAAACCTGTGCAGGCATCAGAAGAGTCATTGAGCAAAAAGCCCAGGCCAACCAACAATCTGAGCAGCAATTACAAAATGAGCATGAAGCCTTACTAGAGTCAGATTACCAAAAAGCACTACAAGCTATTCAAAGTGCTCAAGTTGCAGCAGATCTAGAATACCCTGCTGGATACTTTAAGGGCACTAAATATGAGCAAAATATTTTGAATGCATGTCAGGCAAAGGCAGATATGGAGGGTTGGTCAGCATGATAATTTTAAATAGTCAAAATGCATACGATGCACTAATGGCTGGCAAACATGTTATGTGTCGCCCAATTGGTGACATGTTAGATTTTAATGACTTGGATCAATTTCCAGCGACAATTTTTGCTAAAGAGGGTTATGAGTTCTGCATCAAAATTGAAACTATAGAAGTTGCAGGTATCACCTTTACTAAACCTCTTAAGCTGGATGAAGTTCAGGTTGATGATGATATTTATATTGTCCAGGCCAGCGGTGAAATTCATCACTATAAATATGTGGTATGCCATGAAATTTTGAATCAATCGATTGCTCGAGGTTTTGCCCAGCGTGATTTGGAAAATGCAAAGTTACAAGCCGAAGCTTTTTGTAAGCTATTTGATCGTGTATATCGTGCATCCAATGTTATTGAGATACCGGAGCAATCTAAAAAACGAACACGTAAATCTAAAATTGATGAGTCGGATAAGGTTCAAAATTCAACTTCAAATGATGTGGAAGAAAAGACATCAGAGCAATCTACAGTTGAAGAGATTGAAACAGATCCATTGAAACTGGTTGAAAAGTTCACTATGCAAATTAATGCATGTACCACCAACGAAGCAGTCTTGGCATTACGTCCGGTGTTCATGGCAAATGGTCATTTAGAACGTGAACACACTCAGCACCTATGTAAGTTAACTAAGGTCAAGCTGCTTGAACTAGATCCTGAGCAATATACACCTAAGCCAGAACATACCGCTGATAACTTGAGTGTTGAAGAACTCAAACGTTTGCAGGTTGAAGCCGAAAAGTTAGTAGCGGAAAATAAGTTAGCTAGTGAATCAACAGATGATGAATATCAAAATCTTTTAAAAGATCTACTAAGCCGTGCTACAAATGCGAAAACACCAAGGGAAGCCACCGCCCTTACCGGCTATACACGCAACTGGACAGAAGCACAGCGTAAACCATTGTTGGATGCTATTCATAAGCGCCTACGTGAGCTTGCACCTGCAGAAGCTGAAATTAAAACTCCCCCTTCACTGATGGTTCAGATTCAGAATGCACCAGACTTAACTGCATTGGATGCTTTGGAAATTGATGTTTCCGCGCGTAGTCCTGAAATACAACCAAAGTTAATGGACTATGTTAAAAAGCGTCGCTTCGAGCTGGAGAATCAAGCAAGTGAGGTGAGCTCATGATTTGTCCTAAATCATTAGTCCCGGCCTTCACAATGTTTTTAGCAAGTGATGGATATCAATGCGTAATTAATAAAATTGTTGGTGAAGCTGTTTTCACTAAAGCAAATAAGCCTGGTTTGAAGATTGATAATGCAGGAAACATGAATGGTGCCGCTCAAAAGCGTTATGAGCTTTTTCTTAAATTATGGCTCAAGAATGGCAAAGAATTTATTCTTCGCCTTCAAGCCCAGGCCCTTATTTTGAAGGTGGTGTGATGGATCCCAACGGCGAAGATACAGATATAGGACATGAATGTATTTCTGAGGATTTTCTTGAATCAGTGAAACAAATTTTAAAGGAGGTGTCTTGATGGGATTATATATTTCAACGCCTGATTTGTTGAAGCGCTACGGTATTACCAAAGGCACTTTGATCAATTGGCGTGATAAACAGGATTTTCCAGAGCCATTGATCAAAGCACATGGGCGCTCATGTAGTCGCTATGGCATCAAGGCTGTAGATGCTTGGGAAAGAAGTAAAGGGTTGCTTGAGTCATTAGAAATACAGCCTTTAATATCGAAACGCTCGTGATTGTTCAATATGGTGCAGAGTTTATGGAACCACTTCTCATAAGCCTGCGCCTGTTCATCCATGTATTCATGTAAATCATAGGTTCCCCATACAGCAGGTAACCCATGACCCAGCATAATTTCACAAATATGCGGTGGCGCTAATTCGGATATATGTGTTCTCATCGTCCTGCGCAAATCATGCATAGTCCAATGCTGCATCTCTACTTCAAATCGCTTACGCACATTGTCATTCACGTATGGTGGAATTGTTGTTTGAAAGCTTTTTGAAAGCTTCGTATATGCTTTACCTTTTAAGTTTGGAAAAGCATATTCACAGCTATCAGGCGACAGTGAAAAAACATACTTAATGAATGGCACAATTTGCGGAATGAGGGGTCGGATAATCGGCTTGTGGGTACGGTCCCCCATCTTGTGATTCTCTGGTGGTACATGCCAAATCATTTCCTGAAAATCAAAGTCAGATTTCTTGGCCAGCCTTAATTCTGATACACGGCAGCCAAAGAACAGTAGCATAATAATAATGGCTTTGTTTTTTGGTGATATGGCATTGGATCTCAGAGAAGCATGCACCACCCAGAATATTTCCTGTTCTGAAAGATAACGGGAACGCTTCACTTTCTTTACGTTTAAATCAGCTGCTTTAAGATGCTGAATAGGCTGATTCATTAATTTCCCGTGTACACACCCCCAGCGCATAATCATTTTGAGATTACCAAGTATTTTCACTGCTACCGTTTTAGCACCATCTGTAATTTCAAATAATAGCGATGACCATTCTTGTAGGGTGACATCGTCACAAATTCTACGACCTATACGTGGATAAACGTGAATTTCAAATGCCCTTAAATCATATTCTTTTGAGACTTTATTTACGGCAATTGTATTAAACCAGAGGTCACATATTTCTTTGACGGTCAGCTGCTTCAGATAGTCGCTTTCCCCTTTTAGCTTAAGTTGCATTGGGTCCTTGCCTTGATCTAGCTCAATTTTATATTTATGAACCTGAGCACGAGCATCTTTTAGACCTAATAATGGGTATGTACCTAGATCTAGTCTTTTGGCTTGACCACCAAAACGATAGCGATATTGAAAAACGACTTTTCCCTTTGGGGATATTCTGACTGACAAACCATCTCTATCTGTTACAACTTCGACTTTTTCTCGCGGTTTCCCATTATTTGATTTTAGCCAACTATCACTTAAAGACATTTAAATTTTCCAGTCCAAATACTTTATACTCTGTACATATTCAAGCAGAGCAAAAATATGTACACACATATGTACATATTTTTTCTTGAAAGGTAAATAACTTTGTTAAACTTTGAAATTATTTGATCATCGTTAATAAACGCGAAAGTTGAGCAATTTCATTGAATCTAAAGCTTTTCTATATGCTTTGTTAAACTTTGAAAATCTTTGGAGAATCTTGAATGCAAAAACCGACTATAATTTTCGATATGGACGGTACTTTACTCGATCTTGCTTATGATGATTTTATCTGGAATGAGTTGCTGCCAATTCGCTATGCTGAACAGCATCAGTGCTCACTCGAACAAAGCAAGCAAACGCTATTTAGTTTTTATCAACAACATAATCATACCCTAAAATGGTACTCCTCTCGCTTTTGGACGTCACAAGTTGGCGTTGATGTTTTGGCAATGCAAATAGAACAAAAAGCCAAAGTGGCTAAACGCGAAGGCTGCATTGAGCTACTCACGTATCTAAAAGAAAATGGCTATCCTATTTGGCTTGCAACCAATGCCGACTTTGCAGGCTTACAATTCAAACTTAAAGAAACCGGTCTTCGTGATTATTTTGATGTTATCGTCAGTTCAGAAACTCTCGGTCATGCCAAAGAGTTTATTGAGTTTTGGCAAATATTAGCAAGCAAACATCTCTTCGATGCAAAAAACTGTTATTTCATTGATGACACAGAAAAAGTGCTCAATGGTGCAAAACTTTTTGGGATTGAACAGCTCTATTCGATTCAGCAGCCTTCATCTGCCAAAGCGCCTCGCGAGACTTGCAATTACCCAATGCTGTCCGCATTAACAGATTTAATCCCTATTTTAGAAGCTCAAATGATTGAGCAAGCCGAGGAACAGAAAAAATATGCGTAAATCAAATCTAGCCGAAGATGCGGTTGGTATGCGTATAGACAAATGGTTGTGGGCTGCACGTTTTTTTAAAACACGCTCTATTGCCAAAAATGCGATTGAAGGCGGTAAAGTTCATCATAATGGCGAACGCGTTAAAGTTTCTCGTGAAGTTCGTGTAGGCATGGAATTAACCATTGCCCAAGGCCTTGAGAAAAAAACCGTGGTGGTGAAAGCACTGTCGGATGTTCGTGGGCCTGCCCCCACCGCTCAGCTGCTTTATGATGAAACTGAGGTCAGTATTGCAAAACGGGAATTGCTCGCATCCCAAAGAAAGTTGCATAATCTAGCTCGGCCAGATCATCGACCAAGTAAAAAAGATCGTCGAGATATTGGTAAATTTAAAAGAGAAAATGATCAACAGTTTGACCAGCAATGGTCTTATAATGATGATTAAGTTAAAGCGTCACAACATGTCGCACCTGTTGTGATTTTCATAGAACAAAAGGATGATTTCTGTCACTATACCCTCGTGGAACAGATCTAAACTGAATACATCCACTTGAGTATATTGTTTCGTGACATCGTATTGAGGTTGTAAGATGGATGATAATAAAAGCAAGGCGTTAAATGCGGCCTTAAGCCAAATTGAAAAGCAGTTTGGTAAAAACACCGTTATGCGTCTTGGTGATAATACCGTACAGGCAGTTGAAGCTGTCTCTACAGGTTCTTTAACATTAGATATCGCACTAGGTATTGGTGGTTTGCCTAAAGGTCGTATCGTAGAAATCTACGGTCCTGAATCTTCTGGTAAAACGACTATGACATTACAAGCTATTGCACAATGTCAGAAAGCTGGCGGTACTTGTGCATTCATCGATGCTGAACATGCATTAGACCCTCAATACGCACGTAAACTTGGCGTAGATATTGATAACTTACTTGTTTCACAGCCAGACAATGGTGAACAAGCACTTGAAATTGCAGACATGCTGGTACGTTCAGGTGCCATTGACCTGATCGTTGTCGACTCTGTAGCTGCACTGACCCCTCGCGCCGAAATTGAAGGCGAAATGGGTGACTCACATATGGGCTTACAAGCTCGTCTAATGAGCCAAGCACTGCGTAAAATTACTGGTAATGCGAAACGTTCGAACTGTATGGTGATCTTCATTAACCAAATCCGCATGAAGATTGGGGTAATGTTTGGTAGCCCAGAAACCACAACTGGTGGTAATGCACTTAAATTCTATGCGTCTGTACGTTTAGATATCCGCCGTATTGGTCAAGTGAAAGAAGGCGACGAAATCATTGGTTCAGAAACCAAAGTGAAAGTTGTGAAAAACAAAATGGCTCCTCCATTCCGTGAAGCGATTTTCCAAATTCTTTATGGTAAAGGCGTGAACCATTTAGGTGAGCTTGTTGACCTCGCAGTACAACAAGAAATTGTTCAAAAAGCAGGTGCTTGGTATTCATACCAAGGTGACAAGATTGGTCAAGGTAAAAACAATACCATTCGCCACTTAGAAGAACACCCTGAACTTGTGCAAACTATCGAAAAACTGATTCGTGAACAACTTCTGACTACGGGTACAGCACCTGTAGAAGACAAAGACGAAGAAGAACCAGACTTTTTAGATGCTTAATTACAGCATACTTTAATAGCAGACGAAACGCCCTACGGGGCGTTTTGTTTTGCACTCAAAATTTGTATTAAAATGACCCCATGACTAAAGACCATTTTCCACTCTTGCTTGATTATGAAGCACTGAAACAACAGTTTGCAGAAGCTGAAGAAACTACCTGCGTAAATCATGCTGCACAAACTGACATTTCACATGACAATACTTCGGTGATCGATCACACTGCGTTGCATTTTGACACCAATGGTAAAGATGTTCATGCTGAAAAAAAACCAGGACTGCGCGGCTCTCGTCTACGCTCGTACGCTTTTGCAGTACTCACACGTAAAGAATACTCAAAAGCGGATTTAATCGAAAAATTAGCACTTTATGCGGATAGTCGTGAAGAAGTCATACACTTGGTGGAAGAACTCGCACGTGAGAACTATCAAAGCGATAAACGTGTAGCAGAGATGGTGCTATCGAGTCAAAAACGTAAAGGTAAAGGCCCTAATCGTATAAAGCTCGCGTTAAAAAATAAAAAAGTAGACAGTGAATTAATTCAGGATGAATTAAAAGAAACAGATTGGGTCAATGAAGCCTACCAGCTCAAAATAAAAAAATTTGGCAAAGCTGTTGAACGTGATCCAAAACAAAAAGCCAAACAAATACGTTTTTTGCAATATCGAGGCTTTGATCTCGATACGATTTTTAAAGTGATTGCACGTAAAGAATTTGATGACGAATAACAAAGATATAGATCTAAATGAAGAATTAATAAAACTAAAATAAAGAAGAATCTAGGATTGAAAAAATGAGAGGACGTTTAATTTATTATTGTTGAAACTGGTGGCAACCCTACCAGCAAGACTTCGGCACATCATATTTCTACTACCGTTGCTACCTTCCGGTCCTGGCGGGGTTTATAGAGTACAATTGCGAAGTAACCGGCAGGGCTACCATTGCAAGAACAGAGTATAGAGATTTTTAATAAACATGCAAGCCTAAAACCAAGAATTCCTGAATAGAAAAAACTGTTTGATTATTTATAAATCAATATGATGGTCGATGATGTAGAAAACGTGAAACTGCATCACTATATTTTTACTTTAATACACAGCAAGATTGTAAAAGCTTATTGCAATTCAGATCTTTGGCGTTTTTAATGTGCTTATCGTTTTATCTAAAGCTGTCTGTAATAAAACTATTCTATACGGACATGCTTGTAACTACATGGAATTTTTATGATGTTTAAACAGCATGTATTGTGTGCCCTTACATTGACTTGCTCAGGTGCATTATTTGCCAATATTCCAATTGAATCTCGTGGTTTGAGTGGCGCTAATAATGGCACTGTGTATACAGCAAATAATACGGCCATTCAAACAGGTGCTGGCTCTACCCCTATTCCAACCAATTTGAATTGGCAGCTTATGCAGAAGAACCAACAGCTCGAAAATGAATTGCGTAGCTTACGCGGTAAAATGGAAGAGCAAGACAATATTATCGAACAATTAAAAAGTGAACTTACAAACCGCTATGCAGATTTAGATCAACGTTTAGAACTACTCCAACAAAAAGTAGATCCAAGTGAAGACACAGAGGCTGCGGAGGATAACCAACAAGGTACTGCACCCAGTAACAGCTAATACAGCGCCTACACCTATTAAACAACCTACGACCCAAGCAACATTAAGCTCATCTGCAAACCAACCTGTAAATGCAGGTGGTGACTCACTTGAGCTCGAGAAAGCGGCATATACCGTTGCTTTAGATGCATACAAACAAGGTGGTGCGAAAAAAGCCATTGCACCGATGAAAAACTTTATTAAGAATAATCCTAACAGTGTCTATATTAGCAATGCATATTTTTGGCTAGCTGAGTTCAACCTTGCTGTTGAACCGACCAACTACGCGGAAGCGAAAAAGAACTATAGTATCGTAGTAGATCAATACCCTGAGTCGACCCGTGCGCCTAGAGCGTTATATCAACTGTATAGCATTGCAAAAGACGTCGATCGAAATAGCAGTTTAGCAACGCAGCTCAAAAGCAAGCTTATCCAAAAGTATCCAAAATCTGAAGAAGCAGGCTTTGTTAAAAAATAGTCCTATTTTTAACGCAAAAAAAAGACACCTTATAAGGTGTCTTTTTTTATTCGCAGCATTTAGCGCACAATACCGCGCTTAGACTGCTCAAGTGAGTCAATCAACAATTGCGCTTCTGCCACTTCAGGCAAAATTTCAGTGCGAATACGCTCAATCGCTTCATTTGTCGTTAAACCATCTTTATAGATCAATTTAAAAGATTCACGTAAACCTTGAATCACATTTTTTGACCAACCTTTACGACGCATACCTTCAATGTTCATTGCAAAAGCATGGGCTGGATTACCAGATACCATGACATAAGCAGGTACATCTTTCAAAATAAGCGATGCACCACCGATCATACTGTAAGAATCGATTTTACAGAATTGATGAATACCAGAGTTACCACCTACGATGACATAATCACCGATGTGGACATGGCCTGCAACGCCGACGTTATTAGCAAAAATATTATGATCACCTACTACACAGTCATGTGCAATATGTGTATTCACCATCAATAAATTGTGACTACCAACTTTAGTTAGACCCTGATCTTGAACAGTACCACGATGTAAACTACAGTGTTCACGAATCGAGTTATAATCACCGATTTCTAACCACGTTTCTTCACCAGCATATTTCAAGTCTTGGCAAACTTCACCAACACTGGCAAATTGAAAAATTTCGTTATGTTGACCAATACGGGTATAACCACCCACCACAACATGTGAATGCAGTTTAGTGCCCGCTCCAATTGTGACTTTAGGACCAATAATACAATATGGTCCAATTTGCACATCCGGAGCAATTACTGCTGATGAGTCAATAATGGCGGTAGGATGAATTAATTCGTTATTGCTCATGCTGTCTCTGTTTTCTGATGCGAAACCATAATTTCCGCGGTTGCTGCGACTACGCCATCTACAGTGGCAACACAATTATATTTGTAAATGCCACGCTTTTGCATCACTAATTCCGATTTTAATACAAGTTGATCGCCTGCAACGACTTGTTTTTTAAATCGAACCTTCTCTGCACCAGCAAATAAGAACAGCGAACCCGCTGAAGGTTTCTCATTATTCATGATGAAACCTAAAATACCCGATACTTGCGCCAATGCTTCAACAATCAGCACACCCGGCATAATTGGGTATTCAGGGAAATGGCCTTGTAAAAATTCTTCATTAATCGTTACATTTTTATAGCCTACAATCCCGTTGTCAGTCACTTCAACAACACGATCAACCAATAAAAACGGATAACGATGTGGCAAATATTCACGAATAGTCTGAATAGTCATTGGTAATTCAGGTTTTGTGAAAGCTGGGGTATTCGACTCTGTCATCATAATTATTTACGCAATTTAAATGTTGATTCAAGGGACTCAATTTGAGACTGCATATGATCAAGTCGTTTGACCAATTGGGTCAATGGCACATCTGCTAATTGTTTAAAGCGGATTGCTGCCTTTTTCCAAGAACCACTTTCAAGCATTGGCGTACCTGAAGAATAACTCCCAGCAACGGAAATACTTTTTGTGACCATTGACATACCGGTAATTGTCACATTATCTACAATATTAATGTGACCTACGATACCAACAGCCCCTGCTAGCACACAATTTTTGCCAATAGTTGTACTACCGGCAATACCACATTTCGCAGCCATTGCCGTATTTGCACCAACTTTGACGTTATGCGCGATTTGCACAAGGTTATCAATAATGACACCATCTTCCAAAATTGTGTCATCTAAAGCACCACGGTCGATACTACAATTTGAACCAATACGCACATCATTCCCGATGCGTACAGAACCTAATTGAGCAATACGATGCCATTTCCCTTGATAAGGTGCAAAACCAAACCCTTCACCACCGATCACCGTATTTGCATGGATACGTACACGATCACCTAACTTGGCTTCACCAGTAATCGTCACATGCGAATCGATAAAACAATCTTTACCAATTTCAACACCATGATCAATCTTCACTTGTGATTCAATGCGCGTTCCTTCACCCACCACACTATTCGCACCAATCACCACATAATGCCCAATATAAGCAGTATCAGAAATGATTGCGGAAGGATGAATTTGGGCAGTACTTTCAATTCCTATTTCTACAGATTTCTTTTCAAAAACATGCGTTAGAATAGCGAAAGCCAGATACGGATTGGATACGACAATGAAGTTTTGCTGTGAAGGGATTTGTGACTGCATGTCTGCAGTCACAATCAGCGCACCAGCCTGAGACTGTTGAGCTTCATTCAGATATTTATCTGCGTTTAAAAATGCAAGCTGATGTGGTTGAGCACTCTCCAAACTTGCCATTCCGCTGAATTGCAAGTCTAGCTGGCCAATACATTGACCTTGAACAAGTTGAGCAAGCTTTTCTAAACTGAATTTTTGAGAATTCATTGATTATTTAATTGCATTAACCTTTTGAATCATTTTATCAGTTAAATCAAACTTAGGGTCATACGCAAGTGCTGAATTTTTATTCAAAACAACATCTAACTTATTTTCTGTGCGCAATTGTTCTGCAACTTGCTTGATTCGACTATCCATCGTGCGATTTAAGGACTGGATATTACCTTGAACCGAAGCTTGAACTTTTTGCTGTAAATCAGTCAGCTCTTTGAGTTTAGTTTGATACTGTTGACCCATTTGCTGCTTTTGCGCAGCAGTCAACTTATCACCACCCTGCTGAGCTTTCTGTTGCATTGCTTCCAGCTCTTTAGCCAGTGATTCAATTTTAGTGGTTTGTGGTTTCAACTGCTGTTGAATTTGAGCATTTTGTTGTTTTAGATAAGTGCTTTGATCCACAACCTTTTCTAAATCAACCACACCGTAACCCGCTGCATGTACCACAGCAGAACACGACACACCCAATACCGCCAAACCAGCAAATAATTTATTCATCTTATCAACCTGTAATTTTGTTATTCCCAGAAGGGTCCTACTTAGAACGTACGACCAATCTCGAATTGGATTTCTTTTGTTTCATCGCCAGCTTTGTCATTCAGTGGGAATGCATAACTCAGTGAAATTGGACCAATCATCGTGATCCAAGTAAAGCCTGCACCAACACTATAACGCATGTTATTCATATCAAAGCCGTAGTTATCTTTACAGTATTGACGGTCTTCACTAGATTTAGGAACGTCACATTGAGTGTCAAATACTTGTGCGCCTTCAGCAAACAATACTGGACGAACTTGACGCGCCCAATCGCCTTTAAATGGCACAGGTAAAGCCAATTCAGTACCAAATTGAATTAAAGCATTACCACCGACTTCTTCTGGATCGTAGTCAACCTGATTTTGCGCATCATAATACACACCAGGATATTTCGGCCCTAGAGTACTGTTGTCATAGCCACGTACTGAACCAAAACCACCTGCATAGAAGTTTTTATAGAATGGTAAATCATTACCATAGCCTAACTTACCGTAACCACGTAACACAAAGTCTTTACCTAGTGGGAAATAAGCTTGTGCGTCGTAAGTGATTTTTTGATATTCAACATCACTACCTGGTAATGCAATTTCGGCATTGACGCGGTGTGACATACCCGATGTAGGGAATACCGGGCGATTCAAGGTGTTGTACGACCAACCTAAGTTAAGGTTATAAGTTAAGAAATCACCTTTAAATTCATTGTCATAAGTAATTTCTTCAACAGCACATTTATAACCAATTATTTCGTTTTTATCATTATAAACAGGTACAGTATTTTGAGACTCACCATTAGCATCTTTTGGGCAGTAAGAACCTTTCCCTGTAGCTTTACCACCGTTAGCAAGTAAGTAGTCACGGACATACGTAGATACATATGGGCCTGTAGTTACATCAGTTTGATCAATATTCAAACCCATACTGATACTTTGGTTTTCATCGATCGGATAACCAAAGTTTATACCACCACCAAAACTATCAGTGACGTAGTTGTTAACGTTATAGTCGTTATCTAACTTGGTTTTACGGTAGTACAAGTTATAACCACGGCGTACCCCATCAATAGTGAAGTATGGGTCAGTTACACTGAGGTTGTAATAATCTTGAGTCTCTGAACGAGACAAATCGATAGAAACTGCATTACCTGTACCCAAGAAGTTGGTTTGACTCAAACCTGCTTGGAAAGTTACACCGCCACTTTGTGAGAAACCAACAGCTAAAGTACTTGTCCCCGAATGCTGCTCTTCAACATTTACATTTAAATCAATTTGATCTGGCGTGCCCGGAATACGTGCAGGCTTAACATCAACGGTTTTAAAGAAACCAGTACGTTCTAAACGCACTTTAGACAAATCAATTTTTTCGTTACTTGCTAATGCGCCTTCCATTTGACGCATTTCACGACGTAGAACTTCATCAGCTGTTTTCGAGTTACCTGTGAAATTAATACGGCGAACAGTGACTTGCTGACCCGGATTCACATAGTAATTTAAATCAACCAATTTGGTGTCTTTATTAATTTCAGGAACAATGTTCACTTCTGCAAAGTAGTAACCTGCGTTACCGTATTTACGAAGTAAAAGTTGTTTCACACCATTCACTTTTTCTTGTGAATATAAATCGCCATCTTTATAAAGTTTTAAAGCGTTTAAATCTGTTTGCGTATAAAGCGTATCACCTAAGAAATGGGTTTCACCAAACTTAAATTGTTCACCTTCATCCACCGAAACTTCGATAAAGACGTGTTTTTTATCTTCACTCAAATTCAGACTTGAATTGGTAATGTTGAAGTTGATGTAACCTTTATTGAGATACATCGCACGTAAAGCTTCTAAACTCGCAGCCATCTTTTCACGTGCATAGCGGTCATTACGAGAAATGATCGAGTTCCAACCACTTTCTTTTAATGCAAAAATTTGTTTAATTTCGCTTTCTTTAAAGACCGTATTACCAATGATATTAATATCAAATACTTTGGCAGATTGACCTTCTTCAAACTCAATTAAGACATTGACACGGTTATTCGGTTGAGCGGTTGTAATCACTTTGACATCAGCATCGTAGCGACCTTGCTGCATGTACTGTTGTTCTAATTCAGTTTCAACCGTTTGCAAAGATGATTTCTTTAAAACTTCACCTTCGGACAGACCCATTTTCTTTAAGCCTTCTTCCAAGGCTTCTTTAGGAATAAGTTTATTGCCTTTTAGCTCAACTTTAGAAATTACTGGGCGTTCAACCACTGTATATACAAGTGTATTACCGACTTGTGAAGACTTCACATCATCAAACAAACCCGACGCAAACATGCTACGAATTGAGTTTGAAATGATTTGATCATTGACACGATCACCAGCGGAGAATGGGATCATTCCGGCTACATTGTCAGGAGTTAAACGCACTAAGCCATCAACACGAATATCTTGTACTACAAAATCATCTGCTGCATATACTTGTTGTGCTACGGCCATAGCACTAACCAGTGCCAATGGCATAAATAAATGTTTGTGCTGCATGCCAATCTTTTCCGCTGTTAATTTATTTCGTATAACGTTCTTATAAACGCATAATGTCATTGAATAGAGCCAGTAGCATCATGCTACCCAGCAATACCATACCAATTTTTAATCCAACCAATTGTATTTGTTCAGAAACAGGTTTACCACGAATTAATTCAATAAAATAGTAAATTAAATGACCGCCATCGAGCATAGGAATCGGTAGTAAATTTAAAATACCCAAACTTACACTCATCAGTGCCATAAATGAAATGAAAGTTTGCCACCCCATCTCAGCACTTTGTCCAGCCACTTTCGCAATAGTAATCGGACCAGATAAATTATCTAAACCAACCAAACCACGCACCATTTTTACAATAGAATTCAGGATCATACTAGATATCTGACCTGTTTTTTCTACCGCTTTGCCCATCGCCTCTACAGGCGTGTATTGAATGGTTTGTTTGTATTCGGCTGGAATATTGACTTTACCCGGATCACTTTGTACACCTAAAAGCCCTGTGACTTTACCCATTTGGTCACGCTTACCTTGCGGCATCACGCTTAAATGCACAATTTTATTTTGTCGTAAAACATCAATTTTAAGTAACTTTTCTGGAGAAGCTTGTACAACTTGTACAACATCAAACCAGTCTTTCATTTTTACGCCATCGATCGAAACAATTCGATCACCCACCTGCATCCCTTGGCGTATTGCTGCACCATCTTCACTAAGCTTTGAAACCACTGCAGGGATTTCAGGACGATACGGTGTAAAACCTAGAACATCGAGTGGTGACTGAGTTTGATCACGTAAGAAACTTTGAATAGGTAAACTGAAGTTTTGAATTTGCCCTGCTCGTTCAGCTTGAATTTGAATATTGCCAGTTTCACCTACACGATCAACCAAGGCATAATTCAAGCGCTCCCAAGTGGATACTTGAGTGCCATCTACGGCAGTAATTTTATCACCAGACTGCATTTGCGCAGCCGCTGCTGGCGTATTCGGTAAAATTTTACCTATGCGCGTATTGAGCTGTTCCTGAGCTGGTAAAAATAAAATCCAAAACAACACTACTGCAAAAGCCAAGTTAATGAGTGGCCCTGCCGCAACAATTGCAATACGTTTCCAAGGGTGTTGTCGGTTAAATGCTTTTGGTAAGTCTTCTGCTGCGACATCACCTTCGCGTTCATCCAACATTTTGACATAACCACCGAGTGGCAATGCAGACAGTTGATATTGAATACCTGATTTCTTCGACGTCCACTTGAGCAGTGTTGGGCCAAAACCAATCGAATACACCAAAACCTTTACGCCCAGTTTACGTGCAACGAAATAATGCCCAAATTCATGAATCGCTATCAGCGGTCCAAGTAGCAATATTGCTGCAATAATCATAAACAAGGCATTCATGTCTTAACTTCCTGAATTCAATACTGCTTTTTCAGCAACCATACGTGCCGATTTATCTGCATGCAAAATAACATCAATATTATTTGCAGCTGAGTTTTCAACTTGCCCCAACACATGTTCCACAATTTGAGGGATTTGAGTAAAGCCAATTTTCTCATGCAAAAATGCTGCCACGGCGATTTCATTGGCTGCATTTAAAATCGTTGGAGCTAAGCCACCTGCCTTCATGGCTTGGCGTGCTAATTTTAGCGCTGGGAATCGCTGTATATCAGGCTGTTCAAAGTTTAACTGTGAATGAACAAATAAATCTAATGGAGGCACATGTGTTTGAATACGCTTCGGCCATGCTAATGCATGAGCAATAGGCGTACACATATCAGGATTACCCATTTGTGCCAAAGTCGAACCATCTACATATTGAACCATTGAATGAATGATACTCTGTGGATGGACAACAACTGTTACAAATTGTTCTTCAACTGCAAAAAGATGACAGGCTTCTATTAATTCCAAGCCTTTATTCATTAGTGTTGCAGAATCAACAGAAATTTTTTGCCCCATCGACCAATTTGGATGCTTACAGGCTTGGGCCGGCGTCACACTTTGTAATTGTTCCAAACTATGATGTAAAAATGGACCACCAGACGCGGTGAGTAAGATTTGTTTGACACCCAGCTTTGGCTGACCATGACGCTCACCTTGTAGATAAGTTTCAGGCAAGCATTGGAAGATTGCATTATGTTCAGAATCGACCGGCAGTAACAAAGCATTATTTTCACGTGCGCTCTGAATCATGATGTCACCCGACATCACCAGCGCTTCTTTATTTGCAAGTAAGACACGTTTACCCGCTTTCGCAGCAGCCAATGTCGGTAGCAACCCTGCTGCACCGACAATAGCGGCCATGACCACATTAACTTGTGGATGTTCTGCTACTGCGATTAATCCGGCTTCATCATGCAAGATTTCAATATCAGTTAATTTTTCAGCTACGAGTAATTGGCGCAGTTCATCCACTTTATTGTATGGAACAACTGCGATTTTCGGTCGATATTGTTTGCATATTTCGACAAGTTCAACAATTCGGCTATGTGCAGTGACTGCAAAAACTGAATACTCTTCGGGGTGCTGTTGCAGAATCTTTAAAGTACTTTGACCAATGGATCCTGTTACACCCAATATACAAACAGATTGTGACATCTATAAATCTACGCCAATTAATTTTAAAACATACATACCTGCCGCAAAGATAGGTGCTGCAGCAAGCAACGAGTCAATACGATCCAGCACACCACCATGTCCGGGAAGAATACGACCAGAATCTTTGATCCCTGCACGACGCTTGATCATCGATTCAAATAAATCACCAAGTACTGAACTAAATACTGTTATTACTGAAAGTATTAAAAATAAAATATGTTCAGCGATGCTTAAATCAAGATAAATAATTTCAACAACAATAACAATTAGCATTGCAGTGAATAGACCGCCATATAAACCTTCGATCGATTTATTTGGGCTCACATCTGGTGCAAGTTTTTTCTTACCAAATTTACGTCCCACGAAGTATGCACCACTGTCTGCACCCCATACCAAAAGGAACAGATACATGAGCCACCACGGTGAGTTCATCCACACAGAAAAAATAGCAGTTACCGCAGCAGGAACTAAGACTAAACCAATACCACTGAGACTCGGGTTATACCAGTTATCGTAATCAGGATAAGACTTCACCCAATAGACACTTAAGATCCAAGTAAAGATCGAAGCCGCCCAAAGCAGTAATGCAACATCTGTAAAATGCAATGCTAGTGCTGAAAGAATAGCAGTGACTAGACCATAGCCCCAAGCGAAAGGTTTAATCACATTTTGTGTATTACGCGGCATGAGTTTAAACCACTCATAACCCGCGACAGCTGATGCAATAATCATCAGCACAAGCATTGGGTATTTAGACTCGGTTGCAAACATGCAACTCAATACAACTGAAACCAGTACCAATGCGGTTATTATCCGCTCTAACATTTATTTATTCTCAAACTGCTCTTGTTGAATCTGCTCTGAGGTCTTACCAAAACGACGTTCACGACCACCAAATACTGCTAGTGCGTCATCAAATTCTTCAATGGTAAATTCAGGCCATAATGTCTGGGTAAAATAAAGTTCTGCATACGCAGCTTGCCAAAGCAAGAAGTTCGAAAGACGGAAATCACCACCTGTACGAATTAACAAATCTACCGGAGGTAGATCACTTAAACTGACATATTGACCAAAGACTTCAGCATCCACTGCTTCAAGATTTATTTTGTTAGTTAAAACATCTGCTGCGATTTGTTTTGCAGCCTGTGTCATATCCCACATACCACCGTAACTAATTGCAATAGTTAAAGTCATGCTGTCGAAATTAGCAGTCCTTTGTTCAGCTTGCAACATTAAGTCACGTAAGTTAGGAGATAAACGAGAACGATCACCAATAAAACGTAGGGAAATGTTAAATTTTTCCATGCGTGGCAACTGTTCATGAATGGTTTCTTCAAGAAGAGCCATCAACAAATCAACCTCAAACTGAGGACGATTCCAATTTTCACTCGAAAAAGCAAAAACCGTCAGTGCTTGGATATTTCTTTTACGACAATGTTCAACGATGGGATCTAGGATGTCCTTTCCAGAACGATGCCCTTCACCTTTTTGCATTTGATTCTTTTTGGCAAAACGATTGTTGCCATCCATAATGATGGCAACATGTTTTGGAAGACGGGAAGTTTCTTCAGATGAGGTCATTAAAACTTAGACCTTCATCAATTCAGCTTCTTTTGCAGCCAGACGTTTTTCAACTTCAGCAACGAATTTGTCTGTGATTTTTTGAATGTCATCACCCGCACGACGCTCATCATCTTCAGAAATTTCTTTTTCTTTCAACAATGCTTTGATATCACCCAAAACATCACGACGGATGTTACGGATCGCAACTTTTGCATTTTCAGCTTCGTTACGTGCAATTTTCTGCATGTCTTTACGTGTTTCTTCTGTTAATGCAGCCATAGGAACACGGATCGCATCAGCAGTAATCGGGTTTAAGCCCAAGTCAGATTCACGGATTGCTTTATCAATTGCAGCAACCATTGAACGTTCAAAAGGCTGAACAAGTAAAGTACGAGAGTCTTCTACACCCACGTTCGCCACTTGGTTTAATGGCACATCAGAGCCATAGTAAGGAACCATAACACCATTTAAAATTGATGGGTGCGCGCGGCCTGTACGAACTTTGGCAAAACCATGCTCTAGAGAATCTAGAGATTTATTCATACGGTCTTCTGCGTCTTTTTTAAGATCGTTAATCATGTGATCTTCCTAACTTAATTCGAAAAGATGTAAATTCTAAAATAGCTTGTAGTATAAAGAGCTTTAGGGCCCACGTACATTAGTTAGTAACGTGAGTACCCTCTTTTTCACCCATTACCACTGAAAGTAATGAACCTGATTTGTTCATATCAAATACTTGAAGTGGAACGTTGTGGTCACGGCATAAGCAGATCGCAGTTAAATCCATCACACCCAGTTTTTCATCTAAAACTTGGTCAAATGTTAATGCATCGTATTTCACTGCATCTTCATATTTACTTGGATCTTTGTTGTATACGCCATCAACCTTCGTCGCTTTAAGGATAAGATTGGCTTCAATCTCGATACCGCGTAAGCATGCTGCTGTATCTGTCGTAAAGAATGGGTTACCCGTACCTGCGACAAATACACAAACTTCGCCACGAGTTAAATGACGAATAGCATCACGGCTAGAGTATGATTCAACTACTGCACCAATGGGTAAAGCTGACATTAGACGAGTTTTGATATTACGACGTACCAAAGCATCACGCAGTGCCAAACCGTTCATCACAGTGGCCAACATACCCATTTGGTCACCTGTTACACGGCCAACCAAACCATCTTTTTGTAATTGGCTACCACGGTAAAGGTTACCACCACCGACAACGATACCCACTTGAACACCCAAACCAACAAGGTGCGCAATTGCGAGTGACATTTGATCGAGCACTTGTGCATCGATACCCATCTCTTTATTGCCCGCTAAAGCTTCACCTGAAAGCTTAAGCAGGATGCGACCAAAACGTGGTTTTTTAGAATCAAGCATCATCAACTCCGAATTATTTAATTTCAATTATTTTTAATGAATCGTTTAAGCAGACTTAACCGAGATTAGTTTTGCAAATAAGTCATATTCATCTGCATCTGTGATTTCTACTTCAAGTAAATCACCTGCTTTAATCACTGACTTATCGATATCTTCAACAAAAACATTACCATCAATTTCAGGTGCATCTGCATAAGAACGCGCAACAGCAACTGGGAACTCTTCTTCAAGATCATCCACCAGTACTGTCATTTTCTGACCGATACGACTTTGCAATTTCGCAGCAGAGATTTCTTGCTGAACTTGCATGAAACGTTCATAACGCTCTTGTTTGATTTCTTCAGGCACATGATCTGGCAAATCATTTGCAGTCGCGCCTTCAACTGGTGAGTAAGTAAAACAACCCACACGATCAAGCTGCGCTTCTTTTAACCAATCAAGCAACATTTGGAAGTCTTCTTCAGTTTCACCCGGGAAGCCCACAACAAATGTAGAACGAATCACAAGATCAGGACATTTCTCACGCCAAACTTTTAAACGCTCTAGTGTATTTTCACTGTGCGCAGGACGTTTCATGAGTTTTAAAATCTTAGGACTTGCATGTTGGAATGGAATATCCAAATACGGCAGGATTTTGCCTTGTGCCATTAAGTCAATCACAGCATCCACATGTGGATATGGATATACATAGTGCAGACGCACCCAGATACCCAATTGACCCAATGCTTCACACATGTCATAGAATTTGGTTTTAACTGGCTGACCGTTCCAGAAGTCCAATTTGTATTTGGTGTCTACGCCATAAGCCGATGTATCTTGAGAAATCACAAGGACTTCTTTTACGCCTGCTTTTTTCAGCGCTTGAGCTTCAGTCAATACTGAACCTACTGGACGAGAAACCAAATCACCACGCATGCTCGGAATAATGCAGAATGTGCAACGATGGTTACAACCTTCTGAAATCTTCAAATAAGCATAATGTTTTGGTGTTAATCGAATACCTTGTTCAGGTACTAGATCAATAAACGGATTGTGTTTCGGTGGCTCAGGCACGTATTCGTGCACAGCTTCCATCACTTCTTGATATGCCGCAGCACCTGTCACTTTTAAGACATTTGGGTGCATTTGGCGAATTTTGTCTTCGTCTTTACCTAAACAACCAGTCACAATTACGCGACCGTTTGAACTCATCGCTTCGCCAATGGCATCTAGCGACTCTTGTACTGCAGATTCAATAAAACCACAGGTATTTACAACTACTAAATCGGCACCATCATAATCTGATGCTACATCATAACCTTCAGTCTTTAACTGAGTTAAAATTCGTTCGGAATCTACCAATGCCTTAGGACAACCTAAAGAAACAAAACCGACTTTGGGGGATTTCATGAATCTGCGCTCCACTATAATCCGCGTATTGTATGTCTTTTCAAAACATAAAAACAGGTGAAAAGGCCACTCTTTATATCACGCACCAAAATAATGCTATAAATTCATCCATATAATTTCATTTGCACCATTTTAATGCATTTTAGATTTACAGCCTGTTTTTAATCAGCTATACACTTTATTTAAAGTCTTAAATAAGCGCATTTATTCAAATAAGCATCAAAACTTAGCGTATTTCTGAAATAGTTGGCTTATATCTTGCATAACTTGCATCAATTCGAACCTTATTAGATTGAACGATTTGCTTTATGAAGATGCCATTGCGCCATTTTAAGACAGGAACCTCTCGCTAATGGATCAGACTATGACGATTGATTACCGGCTTTTAGTGGATAATTTAACCACTGCCATTTTATTGGTCGATAGCAACCTGAATATTTTTTATTTAAATTCATCATGTGAAGCGCTTTTTGACATCAGCTTACTTCGTGCATCAGGTCAGCCTGTATTAAATTTACTCCATATGCCCGATGATGAATTCAATACGCATGATGCATTAATGAATACATTAACTTCTGGCCAGCACTATACGCGCCGAGAAGCAACGATTAATGTCAACTTTAAAGACATTCATGTTGATTACACCGTGTCACAACTCAACTCTGGCAAACCCTACCACCCGTTGCTATTGATTGAACTCAATCAAATCGACCGGATGTTGAAAATCTCTAAAGAAGAAAACCTGATTCAACAGCATCAAGTCGCACGACAACTGATTCGTGGTGTTGCCCATGAAATTAAAAATCCACTTGGTGGTATCCGTGGGGCGACACAACTTTTAGCGCGTAGCTTAAATGATCCGAAGTACAGTGAATTCACCGACATTATTATTAGTGAAGTGGATCGATTAAGAAATCTTGCTGACACCATGCTGGGTTCAAGACAATTGCCAAGTTACGAGCCAGTCAATGTGCATGAACCCCTTGAACGTGTTCGTTCACTGATCGTCAACCAAACCAAGAAGAAAATTAAGATCACCCGTGATTACGACCTTTCTTTACCGGATGTTTTCGCAGATCGTGATCAATTGATTCAGGTCATGCTGAATATCAGTGTTAATGCCGTTCAGGCAATGACGGAAAACAAAGAGTTCTTTGTTGAGCACCAACCAGAACTCACTTTGCGCACACGTATTCAACGTTTAGTCACCATCAACGGTGTATTAAAACGCTCTGCGGTACGCATTGATATCGAGGACAATGGACCAGGTGTCCCACAAGAAATATTAGAATCCGTATTTTACCCATTAGTGACAGGACGAGCGAAAGGCACAGGTCTCGGTCTAAGCATTGCACAAAATATTATGCATCAACATAACGGAATGATTGAATGCCAATCAGTTCCTGGAAAAACAGTATTTAGCCTATATTTACCTTGGGAGTCAGATCATGTCGCGTAATAAGATTTGGGTCATCGATGATGATCGCGCCATGCGTTGGGTGCTGGAAAAAACATTCAAAGAAGAAGGTTTTGATGTTACCAGTTTTGAAGAAGCACAATCCGCTTTAGATCAGTTAAGTGTCGATGCGCCAGATGTTATTTTGACAGACATCCGTATGCCGGGTATTGATGGACTGACCTTTTTAGGTAAAGTCAAAGGCAACCACCCTGACTTACCTGTAATTATCATGACCGCACATTCAGATTTAGAATCTGCTGTGTCGAGCTATCAAACGGGTGCTTTTGAATATCTACCAAAACCTTTTGATATTGATGAAGCCTTAGCACTTGTAAACCGTGCAATTTTACATATTGCCAAATTACAACAACAAGAATCTGCAAAAACCGTTCAACCGATTCAATCTACAGAGATTATTGGTGAATCACCTGCTATGCAGGAAGTCTTCCGCGCCATTGGCCGTCTTTCTCAATCACACATTACTGTATTAATTAATGGTGAATCAGGCACGGGTAAAGAATTGGTTGCGCATGCGTTGCACAAACACTCACCACGTGGCAATAAGCCTTTTATTGCGCTCAATATGGCAGCAATTCCAAAAGATTTGATCGAAACTGAATTATTTGGTCATGAAAAAGGCGCTTTCACCGGTGCCAACACGCAGCGTCAAGGGCGTTTCGAACAAGCCAATGGCGGGACTCTTTTCCTTGATGAAATTGGCGACATGCCATTTGAAACCCAAACCCGCTTATTGCGTGTTTTAGCGGATGGCGAATTCTACCGCGTTGGTGGTCACATCCCAGTCAAGGTGGATGTCCGTATCGTTGCAGCAACGCACCAAGACTTAGAAAAGTTAGTACATGAAGGTCGCTTCCGTGAAGACTTGTACCACCGTCTAAATGTGATTCGTATTCATATTCCAAAACTTGCACATCGTAGTGAAGATATTCCGATGCTTGCACAGCATTTCCTTGCAAGTGCAGGTAAAGAACTTGGGGTAAGTCCGAAGATTCTGCGTCCTGAAACGCAAGAATACATGCAAAAACTGCCATGGCAAGGTAATGTGCGTCAGCTTGAAAATACCTGTCGTTGGTTAACGGTTATGATCACAGGCCGTGAAGTTTATCCAGAAGATTTACCGTCTGAATTAAAACAGATTCCAATTCAAGGTACAGATGGCAACCCTTCTGCTCAAGGGATTGATCGCATCGGTGTGCATCATTGGGATGAATTACTTGGTCAATGGGCCGTACAAAAACTGAAAAACGGTGAGATGAAAATTCTCGACATTGCCACACCAATGTTTGAACGCACCCTCATCAATGCTGCACTACAGCAAACACGTGGGCGTAAGCGCCATGCAGCAGAACTTTTAGGTTGGGGTCGTAATACCTTAACCCGTAAACTTAAAGAACTCGGTATGGACAGTGCCGAAGATGATGTCGAAGAAGAATTAGAAAGTTAATTTTTTTGATTAACATTAAAAAAGCCAGTCACTTGACTGGCTTTTTTTATTTAGAGATTTTTTAGCAATATTTTATGCCGTAAAGCCGACATAACGTGAATAACCTTCCACACCCAAGTCAGACTTATAAATCAGAAACTCAGGGAAACTTGAGGCGGTAATTTCAGTAAACATATGATACTGATCATCATTGGCATGCAAGTCATCGACTGTATGCTGCATGGTTTGCTCAAATTCATCGGTAATAAACTCAAAACCAATATCCATTGCAATAAACAGCACATGCTCACATGGCTGTACATACTGCTCTTCTGACCAATCAATCACTTGCTGCTGACAATGTGGACACTGAATGTTATCTGAAGGAGAAATATCAAGTTCGATCAATTGATAAGACATAAAAGTAAATTTATTCATGAATATTAGATTTATTCTAACAAAACTTAGTTTCAGCTAAAGATATTTATTCAATAAAAAAGGAGCCGTAGCTCCTTTAAATATGACTGATTTCGATTATTTCTTGAGGGATGATTTATAGGCTGACAATGCAGCCACCGCGATAGCCGACAAAGCAATACCCGGCGCACTTGCAATTAAAATACCTGTCGTTCCTAGACCTAGCGCCAAAATCTTGCCTGTAAGTAATGGACCTGTCATTGCACCCAAACGTCCCCATGAAATTGCACTTCCCACACCTGTCACTTTCCCAGCTGGTGTATAGAAAATTGGAGAGATCCCATACAAAATCGATTGACCACCTGTAGAGAAAATTCCGCCCATGATGCCTGCAGCAATGAGTACAGGAATGGAATTTGTTGTAAACAGCACAAACAATGCCACAAACAAACCTGAATAGATAATCACTGCCATTTGCCATAATTTTAGGCGATCCAGCAAGTAGCCTAAACCCAGCGTACCAATCACTGCGCCCACTTGGAACATCAACATGATCATAAAAGCTTGTTGCTTTTCCAACCCTTGTTCCATAAGCAAGTTAGGCAACCAACTGATCAGAATATAGTTCACCATTAAGGTAAAGAAGAAACTCAGCCAAAGCGGCAATGTATATTTATAACGCTGCTCAGCAAACAGGATTTGCCCCATCGCTGGAACAGCTTCTTTGGTTTCTGCCTGAACTTTTTCTGTACGCTTATCTTTTAAGATAATCGCCATGAATGGAATCAAGATTAAAGGCGTTAAACCACCAATTAAAAATAGTGTATGCCATGAGATATCTTTAAAAACAATACCCAAGCCAGCAACAAAGATTGCACCTACGGGTAAGCCACAGTACATCAAACTATTTAAGCGCCCACGGTTAGCATCCGTCGCTTCATCACCCACCACCGAGATCATCGTTGGCATCGCAGCACCCAAACCTAAACCTGTAAAGAATCGTGCGATATATAAAATTTCAATACTTGGTGCAACTGCCGTAATCGACATAAATACACCGAAGATAAAAATCGACAACATTAGGACTTTCTTCTGCCCCAAATAGTCAGCGACACGCCCCCCAAAGAACGCGCCAAATAACATACCAAACACACCTAAGCTAAACACATAGCCCATTTGCACTTGATCTAAGGAAAATGTCGCTGCGATTCCTTTTGCTGCGATACCGGGCGCTTGCAGGTCAAAACCTTCAAAAAATGCTACCCAGAAACACAAAAATACCGTTAGAAATTTTTGCATTTTTCCCGATTGTTGATTTGCCATAATCGAACTCCATTCATGTAGCGTAAACCCACTTGTACGCCATGCCCTGAAGTTTCGGCTTTATTGGGTAAAATAAATACCACTACAAAGGTCGGAATTCACACGACCCAAAGCCCACCATTAAGACCTAAAACTTTGTATATCAATAGTTTTTAGATCTTATTTTTTGTATTTATAATTAATTATCAATCACTTAGGTTTATGAAAGATTTTAATAATCAAACCATAGCTAAAACTAATGATGATCAAAATATTCATTTAATCCGATCAAATACCAACAGCCAATAATTTATTGGCAATAAAAAACCCGCAACTGAGCGGGTTTTTTATTTAACTCAAAATCTTATGCAGATTTTTTCGCTTGGTTATTCTTACGGATGGTAATCATCACCAATTGAACAGCCGCAGGTGTAACACCCGGAATACGACTTGCTTGTGCCAATGTTTCAGGCAATACATTTTTCAGCTTCATGGTGATTTCACGTGAAAGACCAGAAACGACATCATAATCAAAATCAGCTGGAATACGCGTATCTTCCAAACGCTTCATTTGCGCAACGTCTTCTTGCTGACGGTTAATATAACCTGCATATTTCACAGCAATTTCAATTTGCTCACCCACAAATGCTGAAACTTCAGAACCCGTCAATTCTGCAATTTGCGCAAAGTTGATATTTGGACGTTTGAGCAAATCAATCGCATTGGTTTCTTTAGACAGATCATCACCTGTCATTTCAACAAATTTTTTGCCTAGTGGATTGTTTGGCGCTGCCCAAAGGTGTTGTAAACGACCTTTTTCAGTTTCAACAGCTTCCATTTTTTGGCAGAACGAATCCCAACGCGCATCATCCACCAGACCCATTTCACGGCCAATTGCTGTTAAACGCTGATCCGCATTGTCTTCACGAAGCATCAAACGGTATTCCGCACGTGACGTGAACATACGGTACGGTTCTTTAGTACCGAGAGTAATCAAGTCATCAACCAACACGCCCATGTACGCTTCATCACGTTTTGGTGTCCATTGCTCTTGATCCCATGCACGACGTGCTGCGTTTAAGCCTGCAAGCAAACCTTGCGCACCCGCTTCTTCATAACCTGTTGTACCATTAATTTGACCTGCAAAATACAGATTATTAATCGATTTGGTTTCTAAAGAGAATTTCAATGATTGTGGGTTGAAATAGTCATACTCAATCGCATAACCTGGACGCAAAATGTGCGCATTTTCCATACCACGAATCGAGCGAACCAATTCAAACTGAACATCGAATGGTAAAGAAGTTGAAATACCGTTTGGATAAAGCTCATGTGTGTCCAAACCTTCAGGTTCCAAGAACACTTGATGCGAATCTTTATCAGCAAATTTATGAATCTTATCTTCAATCGATGGGCAGTAACGTGGACCCACACCTTCAATCACACCGGTATACATTGGTGAACGGTCTAAGCCACCACGAATGATATCGTGAGTTTTCTCATTGGTATGTGTGATATAGCAATTGATTTGCTCAGGATGCATCGACGCATCACCCATGAACGACATAGTCGGAGATGGGAAATCACCCGGCTGTGGCGTCATCACAGAGAAATCAACTGATCGTGCATCGATACGTGGTGGTGTACCAGTTTTTAAACGACCTACAGGTAAGTTCAATTCACGAAGGCGCGCAGCCAATGAAATTGAAGGAGGATCGCCCGCACGACCACCTGAAGCATTATTTAGACCTACGTGGATCACACCACCCAAGAATGTCCCTGTAGTCAATACAACAGTTTTCGCATCAAAACGAATACCCATCTGAGTAACCACACCTTTTACAGTGTCGCCCTCAACAATAAGGTCATCAGCGGCTTGTTGGAAAATATCCAAATTCGCCTGGTTTTCTAAAGTATGACGAATCGCAGCTTTAAAACGTACACGGTCAGCTTGGGCACGAGTCGCTCGCACTGCTGCACCTTTACGTGAGTTTAAAATACGGAATTGAATACCACCTTTGTCAGCAGCCAATGCCATTGCACCGCCAAGCGCATCAATTTCGCGTACTAAATGTGATTTACCAATACCACCAATGGCTGGGTTACAGCTCATCTGCCCTAAAGTCTCAATATTATGAGTTAAGAGTAAAGTCTGTCGACCCATACGTGCCGCAGCAAGAGCTGCCTCAGTACCCGCGTGACCGCCGCCGATAACAATGACATCGTAAACTTTAGGATAATGCATAGTGGTAAAGGAGATTAAAAAAGGATGACGGAAGATTATAGCAAAAATTCATCGATAAGTTGACTGATTAACTCGATTTTATTGTTATTGGCTACTGTTTTGTGCCTATATATTTCTTTATGAACATACATACTTTGCATATTCCACATAAAAATATACATTTCTCAAGCAAATGTTACTCGAAGATTGTTGTTTTATTCTGATGATTTTTTATTCTGTTATAGATCCCATGAGAATCATAAGGACTATAAGCATGAATAAGAATATTTTGCTATCCACGGTTTTATGTGGTTTATGTTTATCACCACTTGCTGCCTCAGCCAATGATAAAGTTGAGAAAGTGTATGATGCACAGCGATATCAACAAGTCTGTAAAGGTAAAAGCCAAGGCGCTCAAGTATCATTTGCCTATCGCGGTATTATCTGGAATGGTACTTGCGAACCACAATTTTTTAGCTCGTCCAAAAATGCAAATCTTCATGGCGAAGAAGCCGAATTATTAAGCACATGTAGTGCAGATGCAAAAGCCACTACTGCAACGATTAATGGACAAGAAATTAAAGGAAAATGTGCTTTAGGGTTTACTCCTCCTCGTCCTAAATAATCAGTTGTCGATGAAAATATCGACCAATTAACAGATCAAAAATAAAGCGGGTAAAACATCAGTTTTTACTCGCTTTTATTTATTGCTTATTTATTAAACTGAGATAAACTCAAAAACACTATAAGGATAAAAATATCAGGAAATTCCATGGATTCGGGATTATTTGCATTTTTTCTACCCATTGCTTTAGCCATTATGATGATGGGTTTGGGACTTGAACTTTCAGTCAAAGACTTTTTACGCGTTGGACGCTATCCAAAAGTTATTTTCATCGCTTTATTTACTCAGCTTATTCTACTGACCAGCATTGCGTTTTTCCTGTGTAAGTTGCTTGAGTTACCCCCTTTACTCGCGGTCGGGCTCATGTTGCTTGCGGCTTCACCCGGCGGCCCCACAGCAAACCTATTCAGCTACCTATATAAAGGTGACGTTGCATTAAACATTAGCTTAACGGCCATTAACTCAGTTGTTTCGTGCTTTACACTGCCGTTTATTGTCAACCTATCCATTTTGCATTTTGTTGGTGAAAGTACCAGTATTGGCATGCCTATTGATAAGATCACACATGTATTTCTGATTATTTTGATACCGGTATGTTTCGGTATGTTTATTCGCAACTCCTTTCCGACCATTGCATATCACATCAACAAACCGATGCGAATGTTATCTATTTTCTTATTAATTCTTATCTTTACACTCGCAGTTTTGCGTGAACAATCCAACATTATTACGTATTTTGCCAGCGTCGGCATTGCAACCTGTTTACTCTGTTTCAGTGGACTATTTTTGGGTTACTTAATTCCATTCCTCTCGGATGTGCCTGAAAAGCAGGCTCGTGCGTGTACCTTTGAGATTGGTATTCATAACACCAGTATCGCGCTAACCATCGCACTGAGTGTGCTTGAAAACACCACAGTCGCAATACCTGCCGGTGTTTATTCTATTTTTATGTATTTATTGGCAACCTTATTTGGTTTTATTTTGACACGCCGTGGCAGCCACCTAATTCAACAAGTGAAAACCTAAACTATTTTTCAAACGTAATCACCATAAGGACTTTGGTGAAAAACCATTAAATATGCTCAAGGAGAATAAATACGATGGATTCTGGAATTATTACGGTTCTTTTGCCATTAGCACTGGCCTTTATTATGATCGGGCTTGGGCTAGAACTTACCCCCAAAGATTTCGCACGTGTCACCAAACATCCTAAAGCCGTGTTGATCGCATTATTTTGCCAACTCGTGTTGCTTGTCGGTATCGCCTTTCTACTATGTAAACTGTTAGCATTACCACCACTGCTTGCTGTCGGCTTGATGCTACTCGCAGCCTCACCTGGTGGTAGTACAGCGAACTTATTTAGCTATCTATTTAAAGGTGACTTGGCTTTAAATATTACCCTGACCGCCATCAACTCTGTCATTGCAGCATTAACCCTTCCATTGATCGTGAATTTTTCGATCATGCACTTCATGCAAGAAGGCCAACAAATCAGTCTGCAATTTGGAAAAATCCTCCAAGTTTTCGGCATCATTATCATCCCCGTCTGTATAGGTATGTTACTTCGTCACTATGCACCTAAACTAACTGAGAAACTGCATAAACCACTCCGTATCTTTGCTGTGGTCTTTCTCATCTTAATTATTATCGGTGCTATTTACTCTGAACGACATAATATTGCGGCTTATCTAACCCAAGTTGGCTTAGCAACGGTTCTATTCTGCATCTTTAGCTTATGTATCGGTTATTTTGTTCCGAGACTATTTGGCATCAATAGTGCTCAGGCACGTGCATGTGCATTTGAAATCGGTATTCATAACAGCACGCTAGCCATGACCATCGCCTTAACAGTGATGGCAAGCTCAGCCGTCGCAATGCCTGCGGCGGTTTATTCAATCTTTATGTACATCTTTGCCGCTGTATTTGGCTTCCTGATTACACGTTTTGCACCGCTCTCGACAACTACAACAGAAACAATTAAAAGTTAAGGCGCTAAAAACTTAAAAGGATGCCACTTGCATCCTTTTATTTTTTGTCAATTTTGATAATCGCTAGCTGCAAGTTGCCGAGTTCCGTTACAATAGCTTTTTATAAAACTCATTTAGGTTATGTCCGTGAAGTGGTTACAAATTCATATTACTGTTGAAAAAGCTCAAGTTGATTACACTGAAACGCTGCTCAGTTCTTTAGGTGCAGTCAGTGTCACGCTAGATGATGCAGAAAATCAGGATTTACTTGAACCACTTCCAGGTGAAACACCACTTTGGAATAAAGTGATCGTTACTGGTATCTATGCACAAGAAGATGATGAAGAAATTGATGTTGCTGCATTAGAAACATTTATTAAAGCTCAACTTCCTGAAGCACCAATGCGTAGCGAATTCATTGAAGACCAAGAATGGGAACGCACATGGATGGATGCTTATGAGCCTATTCAAATTGGTGAAAAATACTGGATCGTACCAGAATGGATGGAAGCGCCAGAAGCAGACGCCGTAAACATCAAACTAGACCCAGGTCTGGCATTTGGTACTGGTAACCATGCATCAACATTCTTATGCCTACAATGGTTAGGTAAAGTTGACCTTAAAGATAAAATCGTAATCGACTACGGTTGTGGTTCTGGTATTTTAGGTGTTGCCGCTTTACTTTTGGGTGCAAAAAAAGTTTATGCCACTGATATTGACCCACAAGCGGTTTTAGCAACACAACAAAATGCCGAATTGAATGGTGTACTCGAAAATCTGTATGTAGGCCTACCTGAAGAGTTCAACCAAGAGCTCGCTGGACAAAAAGCCGATGTGTTTGTTGCCAATATTCTTGCAGGCCCTCTAATGGCCTTGGCTGCAGAATTCTCAACTTTAATTAAATCTGAGGGAGAGTTCGCACTTGCAGGTGTAATTGAAGAGCAAGTTTCTGATGTTTCTAGTGTTTATTCTGAATTTTTTGATATATTAGACGTAGAAAAACGTGACGAAACATGGTGCCGAATTTCGGGTAAACGCCAACAGTATTAAAATTTAAAATGTGTACTTATGAGCGACAAATTAACTAACTGCCCAACTTGTTTTACAACATATAAAGTAACTGTTCCGCAGCTTACTGTCGCTCAGGGCATGGTTTGTTGCCCAAAGTGCTCTACATCTTTTAATGCACTGTCTCATTTGGTGGTAGATAAAGCGTTGTCTTTTTCTACCCCTGAGCAAGAAAATGCACCGCAAAAAAACTCCAATACTATTATTAATGTCAGCGAATTTAATAATACGCTTACACCAGTGACTGTTGAAGAAACACCAACCCACCATTTATTAAAACTATTTGATCAAAAAGTCGAAAACTCTAATATCGATCTAAAAACTTATTTAAATAACTTAAATTATTTCAGCACCGAACCGATCGGCAACCTTCCTGCTGTAAATTGGGCAGAACAGGCTGAAAAAGATAAAAAACGTACCCCACTGAACTATTTTATGTGGTTCTGTATTAATGCTTTCTTATTTGGTGCACTTATATTCCAGTTTTTCTGGTTCAATCCTCAATATTTAAAAAATAGTCCAGTGATGGGTGCTGCATTTACTGCGGTCTGTGATGTATTCAATTGTTCACGTCTAGAGGAACATTACAGTTTAATTAGTACCAAAAAAGTCAAAATTCGTAGCATTGGAAATAATGAAACACGTTTTACAGGTGAAATGATCAATTTTCATGACCGTAGCCTTGCCTTACCCAATATGAAAATTTCACTAAAAGAAAATGGTACTGAAATAGCAAACTATACGCTTTTACCTGAAGAGTATTTGGACAAAAGTCTGCATGGCATCCAACGGATCCCAAAAAGTAGTCCTTTTAAATTCCAATTTAGTCTACCAATTGCACGCAAGAGCTTCGATAATTCTTCAATTGAGTTGATTCGCCCCTAATATTGGAAAAAACTATTAAAAAAGTAAAAAAAACATAAAAAAAATGCAGTTTTCTTGCTCACTTTTTCCTAGACAATGGTATGATACGCGCCACGAAAGCTTTGTGCTGCAAACTCCTCGCTAATTTTTCACAACAAATACAATCCCAACCGTGCGCTTTAATATTTATTGCGTATTGAGTAGATTTTTTGTTTGTTTTTTAGGCTGTAACAATTATTAATCTATTGTTACGCTTATTTTTCGAACAATTTTGCGAGTTGTGTCAAGCTACAAGTAATGTACAAGTTTTAGAACTCCGCATTAGGAACTAAAACGGAGTTCATTCAAGTTTATAGACCACTTTTAACAAATCACTTTACCCAAGTGATATTTGATTTTTCGGATTAATTCGCATGAATAGCAAATCTCCTATTTTTACTGCACAATCTGATGTCGCTCTTCGTATTCACGTAGATCGCGCAGTTCGCCATTACTTTGCACAATTGCAAGGCGAGCAACCATCTCAGGTATACGATATGGTGCTGGCGGAAATGGAGAAGCCTCTTCTATCTGTAGTTCTTGAATATACACGTGGTAATCAAACCCGCGCTGCTGAGATTCTCGGCTTAAACCGTGGTACTTTACGTAAAAAGTTGAAAGCTCACGGTTTAATGAGTGAATAAATGATAAAATGCTTGCGGCTTCCGCAGGCATTTTTTTTAACCTGCATTTTGCTAATTTTGTTTTAATCTGTTCCTTGAAAACTGTGACGAAGATCATGACTATTAAACGCGCTTTAATCTCTGTGTCTGACAAGACTGGAATTGTTGAATTTGCACAAGAACTTGCTGCTCTAGGGGTAGAAATTTTATCTACTGGCGGAACATACAAATTGTTGAAAGACAATAATGTTGCCGTAGTTGAAGTTTCAGAGCACACAGGTTTCCCAGAGATGATGGACGGCCGTGTAAAAACGCTACATCCGAAAATTCATGGTGGTATCTTAGCTCGTCGCGGTCTAGACGAAGCTGTGATGGCTGAACACAACATCGATGCAATCGATCTTGTAGTTGTTAACCTTTATCCGTTTGCTGCAACAGTTGCTAAACCGAACTGCTCACTTGATGATGCGATTGAAAACATCGACATCGGTGGTCCGACTATGGTTCGTGCTGCTGCGAAAAACCATGCATCTGTAGGTATCGTAGTAAATGCATCTGACTATGCAACTGTTGTTGAAGAGTTAAAAGCTGAAGGCGCATTATCACATGCAACCCGTTTTGACCTTGCAGTTAAAGCATTTGAACATAGTGCACAGTATGACGGCATGATTGCATCTTACTTAGGCGCTCGCGTAGGTAAGGAAGAAGGTCAAGCAGATAAATTTGCGCGTACTTTCAATACTCAATTGAACAAAGTTCAAGACTTACGTTACGGTGAAAACCCGCATCAATCTGCTGCTTTCTATGTAGAAGACACAGCAACTGAAGCATCTGTTTCTACTGCGAAACAACTTCAAGGTAAAGAATTATCTTATAACAACATCGCAGACACTGACGCAGCACTTGAATGTGTAAAATCATTTGCTAAGCCTGCATGTGTCATCGTAAAACACGCAAACCCATGTGGTGTAGCAGTATCTTTAGACGGCATTCAAGCGGCTTATGACCTTGCTTATGCAACTGACCCTGAATCTGCATTCGGCGGCATCATTGCATTTAACCGCGAATTAGATGTTGCAACTGCGCAAGCCATTGTTGACCGTCAATTTGTTGAAGTGATCATTGCTCCAAGCGTTGCTGAAGGCGTGCTTGAAGTGACTGGCGCGAAGAAAAACGTACGTGTACTCGTATGCGGCGAGCTTCCTGCAATTACTGAACGTAAAGCTCAGTTAGATTACAAACGTGTGAATGGCGGTTTGTTGGTTCAAGACCAAGACTTAGGCATGATCACTAAAGATGACCTTAAAGTTGTGACTAAACGTGCACCAACTGAAGCAGAAATTGATGACATGATCTTTGCTTGGAAAGTTGCGAAATACGTTAAGTCTAACGCTATTGTTTATGCAAAAGGTCGTCAAACCATTGGTGTTGGCGCAGGTCAAATGAGCCGCGTTAACTCTGCTCGTATTGCTGCAATTAAAGCTGAACATGCTGGTTTAGTGGTTGAAGGTGCGGTAATGGCATCTGACGCATTCTTCCCATTCCGTGATGGCATTGATAACGCTGCGAAAGCGGGTATCAAATGCATTATCCAACCGGGTGGTTCTATGCGTGATGAAGAAACAATTGCTGCTGCTGATGAAGCGGGTATTGCAATGGTCTTCACTGGCATGCGTCATTTCCGTCACTAAGTTGGCAACGTGATCATGACAATTAAGCACAGTTTTTTGCTTAATACACTAGATTTATAATCTTGCATAAAGTCCTCTCCTGCTTTCGGGTTGAGGACTTTATGTCATTTTCGATTCATGGAGTATGAACCGATGAATATTTTAGTTTTGGGTAATGGCGGTCGTGAACATGCATTAGCATGGAAAATCGCACAAGATGATAAAGTTGCAAAAGTATTTGTAGCACCGGGCAATGCGGGTTCTGCAACTGAAAATAAATGCGAAAATGTTGCACTAAATATTTTAGACAATGCTGCGATTATCGACTTTGCAAAAAGCAATGCAGTTGATTTAATCGTGGTTGGTCCAGAAGCACCACTAGTCAATGGTGTAGTCGATGCTTGCCGCGAAGCTGGTGTTAAAATTTGGGGTCCGACTCAATTTGCAGCGCAGCTTGAAGGCTCTAAAGCATTTGCTAAGCACTTCTTAAAACGCCACAACATTCCAACTGCTTTCTATGATGTATTTACAGAAGTAGATGCAGCGAAAGCATTTGTTGAAAAAAATGGTGCGCCGATCGTGATCAAAGCTGATGGTCTTGCTGCTGGTAAAGGCGTGATCGTTGCCATGACCAATCAAGAAGCATTCGATGCAATTGATGACATGCTTGCAGGCAACAAATTTGGTGATGCAGGCTCACGTGTAGTAATCGAAGAATTCCTTGCTGGTGAAGAAGCGTCTTTCATTTGTATGATTGATGGCGACAACATATTACCGATGGCAACTTCACAGGATCACAAACGCATATTTGAAGGCGACCAAGGTCCAAACACTGGCGGTATGGGTGCTTACTCTCCTGCGCCTGTTGTGACTGCTGACGTATTTGAAAAAACCATGAATGAAGTGATGCGTCCTACCGTTGAAGGTATGAAAAAAGACGGTCATGTTTATACAGGTTTCTTATACGCAGGCTTAATGATTGACGAACAAGGTCAACCTAAAGTGATCGAGTTCAACTGTCGTTTTGGTGACCCTGAAACTCAGCCAATCATGATGCGTTTAAAATCATCTTTAGTTGATTTGGTTGAAGCTGGCATTGCAGGTAACTTACCAAAAGAAGCTGAATGGGATGAGCGTAAGACTGTAGGTATTGTACTTGCATCTAAGGGCTACCCTGAAACGTCTAGCAATGGCGATGTGATTTCTGGTTTAGACACTGAAATGGCGGATGCGAAAGTGTTCCATGCTGGTACTAAAGCACTTGAGAATGGTGATATTGTGACTGCTGGTGGTCGTGTTCTTTGCGTGACTGCACTAGGTGATACGATTGGTGAAGCGCAAGTAAAAGCGCTCGAGCTTTGCCAAAAAGTGACTTTTGATGGTGTTCAATACCGTAAAGATATTGGTTACCGTGCGATTGCACGTGAAAATGCTTAATCATTCATCGAATTAAATAAAAACCCTGATTCGTTCGGGGTTTTTTTAGAACTATATGTATTTGGTAATCCTAAATAAAAAAATTAAATATTATAAACTACTTTATTCGTTACTTATCTAACACTAAGTATTGCTTATGCTTTTTTGAGATAAACATAAATATTTATTCAAAAATATCTGCCTTACTTAATCAATGGAACTATTTCTACATATGGTTTTAAAGGTCTCTCCATTATTTTTGGCATATTTTTTCCTTATATACAAAACTATCGGTATCTATAAGCTGCCAGTCATCAATCTCACTTAAATCCTTAAAGTAATTATATTTTTCCAGCACTATTGGATTAGGGCTAGGTTTATATTCAAAATCATTCATATTAAGCGTTTTATTCCAAATAGCCATGCGATGATTCTTACAATCAAATATCACACTATAAGTCGTTGATGTAGATGTTTTGTCTAAGTATTCTTCTACTTTATAAACCTTTACCTCCAATCTAAAAGGCACAAAATTAGAAATCTTATCTAAATCATTAATATTTAAGTAATGATATCTTGGTGAGTTTTCAATTCGTATAGGTATCCAACCCAATTTTTCTTGAGTTTTATTTACAAAGTCATCGAGTTTTTTAGTTTTTTTTAATTTAGAGCAATAAGTTGATATGGAGGTATCTTTTGGAATTTGCTGCCAAATTTCATCAGATAGATCAAAACTATAGTCAGGTATCAAATAACGATTCGAATGAATAATTGGCTCCGAATTAGGAATCATTAGTACAACCTCATTACTTACAGTTGCCGAACGAGAATTAAAACATTCAACTAACGAATAGATTATTTCATCCCTATCCTCAGTACTTATTCCTCCTATCGTTCTATAGGATGTTTTTGTTCTAATAATTAATGGTTCTTTATAGGTCCATCTACTTATAGTACTGATATCCATATATTCTGTGATCATTAGATCGGAATAGGCTGACTCGTTTTTTACTTCAACCTAGTTAGGCTCATTAGCCAATAAAAATTGAAAATCTGGTTCGAGATTTTCTGTATTTGAGCAAGAAATCAAACCTACAGAAATTAAAACTATAAACATTTTAAAAAGGTTAAATGAGCTCATTTTTGATTATTTTTAAATAAAATTTATTTTTCTCTTTATATACTATAATGTCAAGGACTTAAGCTTATTAATGATAATTCAGTTGCTGATGATTCCTATCCAAACCCCTCGCCTCATCCTCCGCCAATGGAAAGACTCCGACACTCCCCCATTTATCCAAATGTGTGCAGATGACGACGTCATGCGCTATTTCCCTAACAAACTTGATGCGTCCGAAGCCATTGCATTTATGCAACGCCTACGCGATGTAATAGAAACACGTGGTTGGGGTTTATATGCCGTCGAGCTTAAAGCCACTGGCGAATTTATTGGCTTTATCGGCTTACACGTACATCCACCCGAGTTCGAAATAGCTGATGCCCCTGAACTTGGTTGGCGACTACTGCCAAAATATTGGCATCAAGGCTATGCCACCGAAGGTGCAAAAGCTGTACTCAAGCATGCTTTTAGAAACTTAAGATTAGATAAAGTTATTTCCTTTACAGCAAGCTTAAACACATCATCAGAACATGTCATGCAACGCATTGGTATGCAAAAAGTCCGTGAATTTAATCATCTGCATGTACCAGCGGATCATCCATTAAACCGTCATGTACTCTATGAAATTCAGCGCAGTGATTATTTGCACATTCCATTTTGCTAATTCAATAATTATTCACAGCAAAACCAAAGCACATTAACTCTGCCAAACAGTGGTTATAGGTGATGTTAAATTCTTTAATTTTAGTAACTACAGGATTTCGTATAAGAAAGCTAATTCATTCATTAAATCATATAAAAAACCCCGCTAAATGCGGGGTTTAAACTCTAAACATATCAATTACTATGGCTTTGGAAGTAAAAATCATAAGTCACAATGCTAAAGCAACTCCAAACTGTTTAAGCATGCTTAATCAAAATGGCATACATAATCAACGACATCAGTACATTGCACTTTAAAAATAGAATCTTGTGGAACAATAAAGCTTTCGCCAGAAGTATATTGAACAAACTCGACCTGCTCCCCAATTTGCACAACACACTACCCCGATGTGATTTCAACACGTTCTTTCACATGCACCTCAAACGTCATAGGTTGTTCTGATATCAAAAATACAGCGATAGTTTTTTGGCTATCATCTTCCATTTTTTAAACATGGCTCACCGATCTACCACCATAATGAACCGTAGGCTTTTTTACAAATGAGACGAAATCAAACTGATTTAACATAGCGTGCCGCACATAGCAATTTATTATGATCAATTATTAATCAGCCCATCTTAAACTGCTGTAGCGGATTCAATCTTCCTCAGATTTAGATCTAAGATTTTGAAAAACCATGAATCAGAGTTGAACTTCAAATATATCAATAAAGATTTCAATGCAGATTAGATTGAAGCTCTCCGTTATTTTCACATATGAATGTTACAAATTTTGTGTATGACAGGACTTATTTCATTTTTATCATTTTTTCAGCAATACATTTTAAAATTTGTTATATAGACCTAAATTTCTACAAATGAAGTACTTAAATAGTTTAATTATAAATAATATATTGTTTTTACTTATTAAATTATTTAATTAAACATATTCCATATACATTTTTGCTGCTAAGCATAACTTTTTAAATCACTATATTGAATAATAAAAAATTGATATGATGCCTAGCGAAATATAGAGATTTGCTTTATTAAATCTTTTGTTTACAGCAGCTTGCAATGGCTATCTTTTCCCATTTGGAAATAGACTCAGATCTAATTGTATAAGTCTGTGTAGCATTTTAAATTATTAAGCATCTATCAGCCTGTCTGATAAAAGACTTAAGTAAATCTCTCCATAATATGATTTGTGAATTTATTAATTTTATAAATTTACTCGGGTGAATATATGAAAAAGCTCCTAGGATTAGTTCTCGGTTTATCTGTGGGCCTTTCAGGCTGTGGTAAACAAGAAGCTCCTGCAACTGACGCCGCACAACAAAAAGACACTGCAGAAGTGCAAACTGTTACCATGGCTTCGACTGGTTCAGATGCTGATATTTGGCGCTATATTGCTACGCTTCCTGAAACCAAAGAAGCTGGCATTAAACTTGAAGTGAAAAACTTTACTGACTATGTGTCTATGAACACTGCTGTAGCGAACAAAGAAATTGATGTTAATGCATTCCAGTCATATGCCTATATGGTTGCGTTTAATGACAATAATAAAGATAAAATCGCACCGCTTTCGACTACTTATTTAGAGCCAATGGGTATCTATTCAAGCAAAGTCAAAAAACTTGAAGAGTTCAAAACTGGTGCAACAATTGCGATTCCAAATGATGGCGCAAACGAATCACGTGCATTGTTGCTACTTCAATCTGCTGGCTTAATCAAACTTAAAGCTGATTTTGACGATGTAAAAGGCACACCTGCTGACATAACTGAAAATGCGAAAAAAATCGTAATCAAACCAATTCAAATGGCGACTGCGGTTCGTGTTAAAGACGAAGTTGATGCGATTGTTTTGGGTAATACCCTTGCGATGGAAGGTGGTTTAAACGTACTGAAAGATGCAGTTTACTATGAGCCAATCGACCAAAGTACAAAAATGAACGTGAACATTCTTGCTGTTGCTGCTGACCGTCAAAATGACCCAGTTCTACAAAAAGTAGGCGCGCTTTATCACACTCCAGCAGTTAAAACTTACATCGATGAACATTTTGGTGGTACTAAAATTGATGTAAACAAACCAACTAGCTACCTCACTGAAGCAAAATAGTAATATAATTTCTTCAAATAAACAGGCAAAGTTTACTTTGCCTGTTTTTTCATTTCTGAACCTTTTTTGACGCTATGATCCAATTTAAAAATATCTCCAAGCATTTTGAGCTAAAAGGCCAAACCGTTACAGCACTGGATCAGATTAATCTGGACATTCCAGATGGCTGTATTTTCGGTCTAATTGGCTACAGTGGTGCAGGCAAAAGTACCTTAATCCGTTTAACTCTGTACACGACAAATTTCACAGAACCCTTATCCTATCAGGATTCTGCTTTCTTAAAATTGCCAAAATTTCCTTAAACTCTTCTTTTTTCCCAAAACCAATTAAACGCTGAATCGCCATTTGAACA
>NZ_VOZP01000039.1:0-1180 GCF_013419735.1 Acinetobacter sp. YH12064 | reverse complement strand
CTCTGTACACGACAAATTTCACAGAACCCTTATCCTATCAGGATTCTGCTTTCTTAAAATTGCCAAAATTTCCTTAAACTCTTCTTTTTTCCCAAAACCAATTAAACGCTGAATCGCCATTTGAACATAGTCTAAACCATAGCGAAATAAACTCATTGAGAGTCGTCCATGCTTCTTTATTTTTATCGCTTTTTTTTGATTATGTTGCCATTCACCCGTTAAGTAACACCAACAGAAGCTTATAGCTAACACCGCAATCAATTTTTTCACTCGTCTAGGGTCTGTCAAGCGCGTATTTTCAAGATTAAACCCGCGTCCTTTGAGACAACTGAATAAGGTTTCAATTTCCCAGCGTAATGCATAATCCTGAATAGCATTGGCATTAAACTGAGGAGAAACGACGAGTAAAAGCTCTCCATTTTCTAACTGTAGTGCACTTATATATAGTTTCACCCGACCAACCAAAATCCGTCGTTTACGACATTCAATTTGACCAACTTTAAGATGGCGAAATAAATCACTAATTTTATGATTCTTTCCTAAATGATTGGTGACAATGAAGTTTTTTTAACACGAATGCAGAAGTTGATGTCTTGTTCAATTAACCATGTAAACCACTGCTCACCGATAAACTCTCTGTCTGCGAACACATTCACAATACGGTCTTTACCAAAAATGGCTATAAAGCGTTGAATCAAAGCAATACGCTCTTTCGTATCTGAATTTCCACGTTTATTAAGCAATGTCCAAAGGATAGGTATCGCTATTCCACGATAAACGATTGCGAGCATCAGGATATTAATATTTCGTTTTCCCCATTTCCAATTGGTTCTATCTAAAGTCAGTTGCACTTGGTCGAATGAAAACATATTGAAAATCAACTGAGAAATTTGACGATAATCAAAATACTGACCTGCAAAGAAGCGCTGCATACGTCGATAAAATGATTGTGGTAAACACTTGATGGGCAAGGCTTTAGATGCAGAAGAAAGATTACATGTTTGCTTTAAAATAATCACAAGCATGATGAGCGCAAAGCACTTTAAATGTGACTTGTTCCATTTTAGAGATTTGTTTAAGATAAGATATAACTCATTGAGATGTGTCATAGTATTCGTCGTTAGAAAACAATTATTGTGACATTATTTCAATGAGTTATCTATTTTTGTCGTGTACAGAG
>NZ_VOZP01000038.1:0-1560 GCF_013419735.1 Acinetobacter sp. YH12064 | reverse complement strand
TTATGATTTAGAAAGAAATTTAATCATTTGATTTGTAAAACCGATTAATTTTATAAAAACAAACCGTTTCACCTATTTAATGGTTTGTTCTATCATTCTCTCATCAAATAAATTTACTCCTCTGGAGACGTTAGCAATGTTAGATCAAAATACTTCTGCTCAATTAAAAACCTTACTTGAACGCCTTGAAGGCCCGATTGAAATTGTCGCGACTTTAAACGGCACGGAAAAATCAGACAAAATTAAAGAATTGGTGACTGAAGTTGCTGCTTTATCTGATTTAGTGACTGCACGTTTTGACGGTAACAACAGCCGTGCGCCAAGCTTTGGTATTGCAAAAGCAGGTGAAACACCACGTGTATTCTTCGCAGGTTTGCCGATGGGCCACGAATTCACATCTTTGATTCTAGCTTTGCTACAAACTTCAGGTTATGCACCGAAAGTTTCTGACGAAGTACTGAACACTATCAAAGGTCTAGGTCTTAAAACTGACTTTGATGTGTTTGTATCTTTAAGCTGCCATAACTGTCCTGACGTGGTTCAAGCCTTGAACCTAATTGCGATCTATAACCCAGGTACAACTGCAACCATGATTGATGGTGCATTCTTCCAAGACGAAGTTGAAGAACGCAAAATCATGGCTGTACCGATGGTATTCCAAGACGGCAACCACATCGGTCAAGGTCGTATGACCTTGGAAGAAATCATTGCGAAATTGGATACGAACTCTGCCGCAAAAGATGCTGAAAAGCTAAATGCCAAAGAAGCATTTGATGTCCTTGTGATTGGTGGTGGCCCTGCGGGTAATACCTCTGCAATCTATGCTGCACGTAAAGGCATTAAAACCGGTATCGTGGCTGAACGCATGGGCGGTCAGGTCATGGATACCATGGACATTGAAAACTTCACGTCGATTCAAAAGACTCAAGGTCCTAAGTTTGCTGCTGAAATGGAAGCACATGTACGTGAGTACGGTGTGGACATCATGAACTTGCAACGTGTGTCTGACATTAAAGGTGCAGATCAAACAGCCAATGGTCTAGTTGAAGTAACTTTAGAGAATGGTGCAAAACTTGAATCTAAAACAGTGATTCTTTCAACAGGTGCACGTTGGAGAGAAATGAACGTTCCGGGTGAACAAGAATACCGTACACGTGGTGTTGCATACTGCCCACACTGTGACGGTCCATTGTTTAAAGGTAAACGTGTTGCGGTGATCGGTGGTGGTAACTCAGGTGTCGAAGCGGCGATTGACCTTGCTGGTATTGTGGAACATGTAACACTTGTTGAGTTTGATACTAAGCTTCGCGCTGACCAAGTGCTTCAAGACAAGTTAAACAGCTTACCGAATACGACTGTGATCATGAATGCATTGTCTACAGAAGTAGTCGGTGATGGTTCACAAGTGACTGCATTGAACTACAAAGACCGTGCAACTGATGAAATCAAAACGATTGAATTGGCTGGTATCTTTGTACAAATCGGTTTGTTACCAAACACTGATTTCTTAAAAGAAACAGCAGTTGAACTTTCAAACCGTGGTGAGATCGTAATTAACGA
>NZ_VOZP01000037.1:0-2047 GCF_013419735.1 Acinetobacter sp. YH12064 | reverse complement strand
GAGGATCAGAAAGCTTGTTTGAATCGATGTATTTCATCCGCAGATTATGCACGAATGCTAAGAAATCCGGAGTGCAAATATTAACCAAAAAGAAAATCGTTTTTTGATTTATGAAAGAGATCTAATAAAATAGCATCCGTTTATTCACGAATGCTTTCTTTAAATTTGATCACTCTTCACCGCTTTTATTTAAATAAAGCTGCAAAATCATCACCACAAGTCTTCACCATAATAATGGCGTGCTCACGCGTTCCATCGGCATTTGGATAATAATTTTTTCGCAAATCGATTTGATGAAAATCCGCTTTTTCATATAAACGGATCGCTGGTTGATTACCTTCTCGCACTTCTAAGAAGATTTGAATGGGGTTATTTTTGAGTAAGGCAATAGATTCATTGAGCAATTGAAAACCTAAACCTTTCCCTTGTTGGCTCGGATCGATCGCCATCAACAGCAAATTTGCTTCATCTAAAACGGATTGTAAAATGCAAAATCCAACAACTTTTCCTTGTCTCTCAATCACCGTACATTGATAGGCAGCAATCGATTCTTGAAATTGTTTTAAGGTCCAAGGATGGCTTTGTACACGGCGCTCAATATCGTAAACCTGCTGTACATCAGCGTCTTGCATCAAACGAATCATCTTCGTTTATCTTTCTATGGCTAGGGTATGCGCATTATAAAAAGTTTGCTTCTAAAGTTGAATAAAAAAAAGAGCGATTTACATCGCCCTTCTCAAAAAGTCACCACGGCGCTGAGATTAGAGACCCAAATATGCTTTCCACGTTTTTAACAAACCTGAAGTATCTAAATCATTCGGGTGAAAACCAGGTTTAAAATACATCAACATTTCTTTACCCATACCAGTGATGATGCCTTTTGAAGGGCTATAACCATAGGTATAAATATCTTTTAATGCTTCAAAATTAAGCTTGTTATCTTCTTTTAATAAACGAGCGACAAAATAACTTTGTACGAAGAATAATGTCACCATTGCGCCAATCAATGAACCTGTACGGAGTGCGTAGGCCTTTATTCCCTGACCAAAGACACCTTCAAATACATCATAAGCTACGGCTTTATGCTCATTTTCTTCAATCGCATGCCATAACCACATATTTTTCATAGTTTCATCAGTCATTAAGGCTTGAATATGTGGGTTTACCAATAACTGTGAAGCAATCGTTGCAGTGAAATGCTCAAGTGCCGTAGTTGCAGTAAGATCCACCATTTCTTGAGTAATACCAACAGGTTTACCAATACGTGCAAAGACTTTACGCACACCTTGGATAACACGACCCGTTGCCTTATCAAGTGTTTCGACATCATGACCGTATTTTTGTGCAGAAGCATTAAAACCCTCATGCTCTTGCGTATGCATTGCTTCTTGACCAATGAAAGCACTAATTTCTTTTTGTAGGGCTTCATTATTTGCGATCGCGGGGTGTTTACGTACTGCACGCACACTATCAATAAAGAACATTTCACCCGCGGGAAATAAAGCAGACAATGCGGTCATAAAATGTGTCAAACCTGCTGAGCCATTCATCCAGTACTCTGGTACCGCATCAAAATCAAAATTCATGCGACGTACAGGGAAACTTGCACCTGCTCGATTAGTAATCTTTACTTTAGCGTTCATGCCTAACTCCTTTTTGAGTTATGAAATACTCAAACTTTTATTGGTTTTCTTGAGTTCATATTACGGTTTTATTGACGCGTAATTATTTCAGTTAAGGACAGTGAATTATCACTAAAGGACAGCTTTAAAAAATATTGTCAGACAATTTTTCTATCACATTGAATAAGCATAAAAAAAAGCGCCTCAAAGAGGCGCTTTTTTACACACATTTAGTGATTATGCAGTTACTTTAGAAACTACACCCGCACCAACTGTACGACCACCTTCACGGATCGCGAAGCGTAAGCCAGCGTCCATTGCGATTGGGTGGATTAATTCTACTGACATTTCTACGTTGTCACCAGGCATAACCATTTCAACGCCTTCTTTAAGCGAGATCGCACCAGTTACGTCAGTTGTACGGA
>NZ_VOZP01000036.1:0-2141 GCF_013419735.1 Acinetobacter sp. YH12064 | reverse complement strand
ATAGTAACATAAAAAATTAAGAAATTTAAGGGAGTTGATTGCATGATTAAGTTTGAGGATATATTTTACACTTAATGGGTTGTTAAAAGGAATTGTTTTTTATTTTCTATATCTGGGGCATATTATATTTTGAATTGGTGTTTATTAGGTTTTTATTAAAGATGGTGTGTTTGGGAAAAATTCAAAAGGTTTAAATGTTGTGAATAAAGTAATAATGCTTATTCTTATTGGTCTTCAATTTAGCGCGTGTGTTGAAAATAAGGTTGTGAACGGTGTTGATGTTGATCGAAAAGAGGTACAAAATGAGTTAAAGTTAGTAAGAGAGTATGTTGGTGAACAGAAGAATAAACTACCTGTGAATGTAGATAATTATACTAGATGGGTGGATTTTAAATTTTCTGATAATAAATTAACCTATATTTACATGGTTTCATTTGAAAGTATTAGTGATTATCAGGCGGCTGATATGAGGAAATATTATTATTCTAAGCCAAAGATAGATGAAATTTGTGAATCAATTGCTATCTTATCTAATTTGGATATTGTGTATGAGTATAAATATGTTAATTTAAAAAACAAGGAATTGATTACAATTCCATTTAATAAAAAGATATGTGATATTTAATTATGTTTTTTTTGAAAGGTATAATTTTGGTTTTATTTTGAATTAAGATTGTAATGAAAAAATTTGAATTAATTAATAAATCCCTTTTAGCAACCGTAGCATTCCTTCTGTTGCCATTTTGGTCTTATCTTTATTATGGTTATTTTTGGATTCTTTTTCTAGGCATTTTAACTATTTGTGTTTTTTGGTTTTTTGGTCATTTAAATTACAATAATAAATATTTTATTTTTCTATATTTAATTATTTTTATGATTTCATTGTTAATGCTAGGTGCTGTATATTTAACTTTAAATAATGGTTGGGTAGCCATTTTAAAATATATGTTCTTGTTTTTTATACTGGATACATTATTAAGTTTAAGTAAGATAAAAAAAATGCAGAAAAAATATAAAAATGATAATTTTGTTGTGGATGGTAATTTAGATGGTTATTCTGCTGATTTTGAAGAAAAAAATGGAAAAGTTTGGGGGGGTAGTCTTTTTTCACAAATGGCTATATTTTCATATATGCTTTTTATTGGACCGTATTTTATAGTCATTAATTCGCCATTTGAATTTTATGCTGGTGAAATGATGTCTGGTATTAAGTCAAATCTTTCGATATATGCCATAATCTTGATGGTATTAATATTCTGGGAATTTACATTGAAAAGATTTTATTTTTTTAGTGGTCTTAATTACAAATTTGGTAAAGAATGAAATAAAAAGCCCCTCATGGCTTTTTTAATATAAATCAAGATAACTGCTGAATCGGACTACCACCCAAGCCTGCATTAAAGTCACATAAGCATTGTATTGACTCGCCTGAGTTTAGACAAATACAAATAGCTGAAGGCTTAGAAAAACCTGAAAGTTTTTTAGTACAAGCACCAAAACCAATCGAAGAGTTAGATTTGGATATGTATAAGTCACGAAGATGTTAATCAAACTTGGATGGCATAAGCCATCCAACATTCGAAAATCTAAACTTATGGCTTAGGAAAAGGTTTCGGTGAGTTTGAAGCACAGCGCACGGATGTGCTGTTATTAATGTTAATATAATCTATACTGTCATCACCTTTTTCGTATTGAGGATTTGGTTCCTTTCCTCTTCTATAAATAGTGGTTGCTGCACCTCCTAATGCTAAACTTTGTGCTGCTCCTTCTTGATGTGTACTCCTTACGGATTTTAATAATCCAGACTTTGGCCCCTGTGGATTGAGTTCAGGTGAATTTTTGTAATACTGTGGGTCAAACCAATCAGACATCCATTCATGGTTATCAGTTGCCATATCGTAGAACCCTAAGGGTGTTGGTGGGAAATGACCTAGCAAAGGAACAATAGCACTAAAATTTAAACTTTTACTGACTTGATCTCTTTGCTCATCACTCCAAACATTACGACCCACTTCATACTTCCCATTATCTGTGGTGGAAATTATATATTGTCCTTTATTTCGAGCAGCATACTCCCATTGGGCTTCAGTAGGTAAATTCATAGGAATGCCGACTTGCTTACCTAACCATTGACAATAATC
>NZ_VOZP01000035.1:0-4848 GCF_013419735.1 Acinetobacter sp. YH12064 | reverse complement strand
GAGAGCTTTTACTATTTTTTCATTTGAGTATTTCACTAATTTAATTCTCTTATCTATTCAATAAATAATAATACTATAACGATTTTATTGGAGGTTTTTTGATTCTATTTAACATAATGGCTGTTATACGAAATTTGATTGATTTTTACTAAAACACTATTTGAAAATATAAAAAAAAGCCCAGTCATGGAATACTGGGTTATGGAAACTCAAATAAGGATTTATATTTTATAAAGTATTTAAAAAACCATAAAAAAACTATGGTTTTTTTTGTATAAACTTGCTTGTTGTCTCTACTTCATTGAATACTTCAAATTTTTTCCGATCATTATCGAGTTTAACAACGAGAGCTAAAATAAAAATCATTATTATAAAAGCTAGGAAAATCAAATACCTTCTCATTATTAATTCCACTATCAGTGCTATAAAGTATGCTTCCCTATAGCAAATAGATAGGACATAAAGAATGAAAAGTAAAGCTCGATACTTTGAGACATGGCTATTGCCATATCTCAAAGTCGAGCCACTTTGCGATATTCGGTAGCAATAAGATTAAGAAAAGAACCGAGCAAAGTACTTGCCAGTATTTATTTAGGGTCAATAACACAGTAATCCTTATTCGTTCCATGACAGTCATTTTTCATAACTCGGACACAAGATTTATCATTACAATTTCTAATATCTAAATTATATCTTTGTTCTAGCCACGCTGCCTCTGCACGACGTTCCTTGATCTCATCAAAACTTGGAATAAATAAAAATATAAAAGACAGGAAAACCAGCACCAGACTGAGGAAAATTGCACATAACAAGGCAATAAATCTGTAGTTCAATTTGTCGGTAGCCTTGTCTAGTTCATGGATGCGACCTTGAAGGGCACGTGTAGCTTCCTGATTTGCGTTATTTAGGGTCTTTTTGCTTTGTTCTAGTACCCCACTAGCTACTTTGTTGTAAAACGTCTCTAATCGCTTGTTATCATCTGCTATAGCTTCTCTATATTCCTTCATGGAGGCTAATAGAATATACAACTGATCATCTAAATCATTTTGGCTGCTCATAGCGATGGTCCACTTCTCTTCATGCTCTTGCGGTGTTTCTGCTTCATGGCTTGTTCTTGCTGTAGCTTCAATTGCTGTTTACGTTCCAGTTCTAGGCGTTTAACTTCCTGTGCTTTCTTCCATTGCTCAAAGCCTTGCTCAACACGGTTGAACCCTTGTTCTAAGGTTTTTTCTTTATGCTGTTGTTTGTTTTGGAGCTGTTGGCTGTTCTGCTGTTTTACCGTGTCGTTGAAACGACTGATCTCAGTATCTATACCTTTCCTGCGCATCTGCGTGACCTTGCTACCCTCATGGATAGTGGCTTGTAGCTGATTACCTTGATCGACATAGCTGCGGTGGTCGATTCTTTCCCGATACCCTGCATGTTCGAGGGCATGATTCGCTAGGTTTGCCCAGGTGGAACGGATCTGTTTAATTTCTTCCTGGCTTGTTCCCATACCCAGTGTTTTTCTTTTGGTATTACTTAACTCAATATCGGCTTTATCTTTAAGAACTAAATTCTGCTCTGGATCTAATTCGGCCTTGCGCGTTGTCAGTAAGATATGTGCATGATGATTTTTATCACTGCCATTCTGACTAGGTGCATGAATGGCTAAATCCGCGATTACTCCATAACGGTCTACTAAAGATTGCGCAAACTCTTTGGCCAGTTCTTTTCGTTGTTCCTCATCTAATTCATCAGGCAAAGCAATCACCCATTCACGTGCTGTTCGGGCATCTTTTCGGTTCTCTGATTTTTCTGCCATATTCCAGACTTGGCTTCGGTCTAATTCGATATCCAAATTAGAAATAATTTCGGTATAAACCACACCTTCTTTTCTCGTAAAGTCGTGCGTTAATCCTGTCCGTTCATCTTTCAATTTTTCTCCTGCACGATAAGCCATAGATGCAACCGCAGTTCGTCCCGAACTTCGGTTAACAGTCTTCGTCGTACAGTGATAAATTGCCATGCCTTAGCCTTGTGATGGTTTTGCTTTTGCTTTTAAAAATTGCGTAGCGATTTTTGGGGTTAAGGGGATTCCCCTTACGCAAACTTTGACTTGGATGAAATCCAAGTCGTAAGTGCGCATTTCATGAAAAACACGATAGCATATAGCTCGCTTGAACTCTAGTTCATAGAGCCTTATGCTTGAGTGGTTTTCTATATCCCGAAATGAACCGTTATGACAAAATCAACTGAAAATATTGAAAAGAAAATTGAAGCCCAGTTAGAGAAGCTGAAACAGTTAAAAGCTCAGAAACAGGCTATCGAAGCAAGAGAACGCACCAAGAAAAAAGAACAGGAACGTAAGGACGATACTAGACGTAAAATTCTGCTCGGTTCTTATTTGATTAAAAAGATGAATGCTAATGAAGCAAATAAAGAAAAAATACTTGCTGAACTTAACGAGTATTTAACAGAAGATCGGGATAGACAGCTTTTTGATTTGCCTAATATTGAGATATCCAAATAATGCGAAAAACACTAGTTTTATGGGGTGGAATTTTAGCGACAATTATGAGTACGCAGAATCTTAGTGCTTGTGAGCCACACTCACCAGATGAGGTATTTATAGCAAGGGTTCAATCATTTGAATCAGGTGAAAATCAGACTAAATTTCAATTTTCTAACCATAATTTTATTTTTCGCCCATTAATGGCTTGGTTTAGATATTCTAGCCCAAATGAATGGAATAGCGATTTTAAAATTAAGAATATAAAAAAAGGAAGTTTGATCATTGGTTTAGCATATCCGCCAGATGGTAACCAAGCAAGAAAGTATCAGGTGAGTTCACTGGCATTACTTCAGTGTAAGAATGATGTTATCTCAATAAGTAAGCCATCCGTTCCTTTTTTAGTATGGAATAGAGAAAAAGGACATTGTTTCTATACGGATAAGAGTGGTCTACTGAACGGCTTTCTTGAAAAAGATCAGACTTATTATTTACATAAAATTCAAGCTAAATATCCGACTTGCCGTAAACTGTACTCAGCGTTCCCTATGACGTAATGTATATAAAATCTTAGTCTTTGAAGTCTGTTTCAGTCCGCAATGCTTTAAAAATCCGCTTTGCGGTTTCCTCTCGGACGGATGTAGGGTCACGTAAAATATTGGCAATCCATATTGAAAAGGCTGGGTAATCTTTATTGTCGGCTAAGTCAGAGATGCTATGAACCTTAGATAATACTGAACTGTAGGTCTTAATTTGACTGTCAGATAAGTTGCTGAACATATCTATAGTTTTTTGATCTCGCTGAGATTCTATTTTTTTAGGTGACAATTTTTGCTTAAATTTTAATTCTATGTGTGTGAACTTACGCCCTGTTTTTAACAGTTTATATTTGATTGTAATGGGAGATTTTTCATTAAGTTCATCAATTGCGGTATCTATTACCCATCTTTTTAAGTCTGCCGTTAATGGATACTTATTATTCAGATCAAGCATATTGCGCAAGTCATCAAGCCTTATTTTTCGATAACCTGTACTCTTGAATTGCATCATTAATTCATAAAATCGAACGCTATACCCACTACTTACTCCTGCTATGTCTTGAAGAAAATATTGTGTGAAGTTAGATGATAAGTTACTAATAAAGGGTAATACAGACTTACTAAACCTTATTGCCGCCAAAATATAATCTTCTGCATAAGGATCGCTCCCTGTCACCTCTTGGATAAATTCAGGATTAGCCAAAGCCCAATCACTATTGTATTTCATGATGTCTTGAACCCATCGAGTTTTAAATGTCCCTGCTTCAGTTGTTATTGTGATAACTCTATTAAAAAGTCGATCACATGCTTCTCTAATTTCTCTGCTTGCTGTTTTTGGGTTAACACCTAACTCAATAAATGATTCCCTTGTGACGCAATAACCTGTGTTATCTGTCACTTCTTCGCCTTTGGGTATACAGGCTATAGCCGCCAAAATTAAGCGCTGTTCATTCAAAGACAGTTGATAACTAGCTTCAATAATATTATTTGCTTTGACTACTAAGAGCTTACTCATTTTTGTATTCCTTATTATTAATTATGAGAATAATATATCGCCTCATAGTTATGCGTCAATCCCTCATAGTTATGCGTCAATCCCTCATAGTTATGCGTCAATCCCTCATAGTTATGCGTCAATCCCTCATAGTTAAACCGTGCAAAGCCACGCACAGCATGGCTTTGAGTGGGGTCTAAAAATATTTAAAAATATTTAAAATATTAAAAAATAGGGAAATACTTAAAACTGCCCTATGTACTCGCTAAAGCTCGTACTCTATTGAAGCTCGTTCCTCGCTTCGTGGGGCAGTTTTTCGTTAATACTATTTGTGAAATCTAAAAGCAAAAGCATTGGTAATGTATTCGCTTCGCTCATACTTTTTGAAAAGCAAAAGCTCCAAAGTTCGCACCCATTCGGGATGCTCTGTATCTTTCGTTGTGAAGCAAAGGGGAGCTTGTAATCAGAGAAAAGGCGAGGGCGAAATTTTAATGATGCTCAATCACTCGTAGACACTCGTTCGGTTCTTATTATCTAGGTTTTAATTATTCACTGGAGCTAATCAAAACCGTGGAACATTGCTCAAGAAGTAAGCGTGGAACGTGAAAAATGCATAAAAAAGCCCAATCGGCTGTGATAGGGCTTTTCAAACAAACATAAGACACTGAAATTTAAAGATAAATTTAAAGCATTTCGTATAAGGTGTATTATGTTAATTTTAGGGAAATTTAAGAATCTCTATGCAATGGTTTATTCAATATTCTTTGATTTCTTATCTTTTAGGTTAATCAGAAATAGCCAATAACATAAGCCAGGAAATAGAG
>NZ_VOZP01000034.1:0-4989 GCF_013419735.1 Acinetobacter sp. YH12064 | reverse complement strand
ATTAGGGATTAGGAAGTTAAGCTCTAATCTTCGCTCCCCTGTTTCTTCGTTTAATTTGTCTTGATGCTCAATCCACAAGACACGGTACTGGCTCTGATCCATGCCAGGGAATAAGGCTTGCTCAAAATCCTGCATGATTTTTTGTTTATCCTGGTCAGATAAATCATGCTCATAAAAAGACAAACAACCACTGGTATATTTTTTGGCAAAAGGAGACGTATCAATTAATCCAGATACTTCGGAAACATCGCCCTGTAGGACTTTTGCATAATCTCGATCACGGTCTTTACCAAGCAAATAATCCAATGGCCCTTTACTTAAACCGTTCCCATATCTAAAGAATTGAACAATCATTTTTTCAATTCCTTTAAGGTCTGATCAATCCCTATTAACAGGTGCAAAAGCCTTGCAGCATCAAGGGGGCGACTGCTTGCGATATCAGTATTTATTGCCTTTGCAATCTGATTGATGTTGCCCCCAATTCGGGATAGCTCAAGCAAAAAATCACGGTCTAATTTTGTGTAGTGATTTTCCTGATTCTTTTTTTTGGCGTTGCCTTGAGTTGCATCAATTTGGGCAAGTGAAGTATCCCTTAGATATTTGGCAATATTTAGGATATTGGCATCTTTGATTTTCTGTACCTCTGCATCAGAAAATCGGACTTTGTAAACCTTATTACGTTTGATCGCTGTCATGCTTTTGCCTTTGCTTTTGGGGGTTTCGGGGGCTTGCCCCTGAACAAGGTCATGGAACACATCTGCGTAGCAGAGGGGTCTCCATGTATCCTTGCATTCCATTACGGTAGCAGACCCCTAGACGTAATTCAATTAAGCAAGTCATGGTAAGTCTGTGGACAAAGGAAAACCCTGTGATCTAACCTGTGTGCAACTCAACGTATAACTGCTTTATCGTTATGTGGAGTTGTGCATCGTGTTTAGGCACAGATCAGGTTTTACGGTCGCTTGCGATTGTCCACAGACGTTGCTCATTCCCTTAAATAATAATTTTTAAAAATGAAAAGGGAAAAAAGCACCCAAGAGGGCTGATATCTGATTTAGGCTTCGTGTCTCAATAAAATTGATTAGAATCTGTATTCGTAGCCAAAATCTATGCTAGGCTAGGGTGAGAATGGAACAACAATGACAGGAGCAATTCACCGCTGTTCTTAAGTTTTTGCTATCTGGGTAAAATTTTACTTTGTTATATGATTGACTATTGGAAATACAGGAAAAAATGAAAGATAAAATAATTACAGCGAACAACATTAGTCTTTATACAGAAAGTTTTGGATTTGAATATAACCCTACAATTTTATTAGTTGCAGGAGCGACAGTTTCAATGCTTTATTGGGACACAAAGTTTTGCCAAAAATTAGCAGAAAAAGGTTTTTTCGTAATTCGTTACGACAACAGAGATGTCGGAAAATCAACTTTCTATGAGTTAGGTAAATCAACATACGATATTGTTGATTTGACAAACGATGCAATTTCAATCTTAGACGGTTACAATATTGAACAAGCACATTTTTTAGGTATGTCTTTAGGTGGGCTAATTTGTCAAATTGCTGCAATAAAATATCCAGATAAAGTAAAATCATTAATACTTTTATCTACAGGACCTTGGGGAGATTCTAACCCAAACATTCCTGAAATGGACACAAGAATTCTGGACTTTCACAGAAAATCGGAGACTGTTGATTGGGAAAATGAAGATAGTGTCGTGAACTATATGATTGAAGGCTCTGCTTTAATGAGTGGAAGAAAGCAATTTGACAAATTAAAATGTGAAAACTTAATAAGAGCTGAGTTTAATAGAGCCAACAATTATATAAGTATGTTCAATCACGCTACATTACAAGGGGGTGAAGAGTATTGGAATAGATTAGACGAAATTAAACAGCCGACTTTAATCATACATGGTACTGATGATTTAATATGCCACTTTAAAAACACAGATGTTTTACTTGAAAGGATAGAAAAATCAAAATTAGTTATACTTAAAAAAACAGGACACGAATTACACTTTGAAGATTGGAATACTATAATTAACGGGATAACCAACCATATAAATAATTGAAAAATTAAAAATAAAATCATCTAATGAAATACAGCCTAAAAGTAACGGTTTATTTAGTTTTTTCATCTTTCAATCTTCTGTAGTAAGTTGCTCTACTGATACCTAAAATCAGCCAAGGCTTTTTTTCCGTTACACTATCTTTCCTTCGAATAATCCCAGACTGGATACCCCCTAATTTACCCTTTCTACTTTGACGGTCTATGAATTCCTGGTAGTGATAACCGTCTTTCTTCCAACAATATCGAGCAATGGACTTGGCAGTGGCTTTGACTTCGCTATACGGCAATGGCTCTATAAACGCACTATTTGCGTTCTGGCACTGCTCTAAGACTTTCCCTAGCCAAATAGCAAACGTACTGCCTCGATGCGCTCTAATCGCCTTATATGCCCAATATCTAACTGTATCGAACATCATACAGTTCCGCCCAAGCCCTGAAACCTCTTTTAAGTCGGTTTTTAGTTCCTGAAGCTCTACAAAATCGGCTAAATAATTTAGATCGTATGGTTGAACGCCAAAGGTATGATTTTCCCATGTTCCGTGACATGGATTTTTAGTGATTAACCCCGTATAGCCACGATCTGCACCTAACGCCAAGCTATACGCCTGCTCAATCTTGGCAAGGTACTGTATGACATTCTGCTTTGCTCGATGCGTGGTACACACTGGAGCTAAAAGCATATAGCCAATATGTGCATGTCCATTTTGGCGATTTTTGGCTATCCACGTTGGGGTCGGTAAATTTGCGTCAGACCACGCAAAATAAGCGTCTTGGCGGTCTATATCGAACACCAACGAGCTAACAAGACAAGGGGGATTATGCTGAATATATGGCTTCTGGATTGCGGTACGTTTTGGGCGAATAACCACCCCGTACCCTAAATCATCCGAGCAATACGGTTTTTTTGGGAGTTTTTCGTAAAAATCGTCTGAAAATTGCGTTTTATTGAGCATGAAACACGTCCAAGTGTTGCATTGGCTCAAAACATCAGTAAAATACAAGTATCGAATTTGAGTTTTACGGATGCTTTAAGCGTTTGTTTAACAAAGAGAAAAAAGCGGGTTTGCAGACCTGCTTTTTTTTCGCCTGATGAAAATATTACACCTTTTTGAATTGCTGTCAAATGACTGATTTTCAAAACAAAATATTGCGACAAATTGTCGCAAATATGCGACCTTTTGAAGATGCTTTTTTTTCGAGGACAGCATTGCAAAGGCAATGCTCCGCAGAAAAAAAGTATCAAAATCTAGGTGAATAACTCCTGTCATTTTTACGTTGTTGCTCCAGTTGCAACTCTCTACGTCTGTCCAGCTCATCTAAAGCCTTAAAGATATTTGTTTGATCAAACCCTCGAATTTTTCGTGATACTGTTGCACTGAGTCTAGTTTCCTTTGAAGCTGTTGGGTCAATGGTGCTGTCTGCTTCTCGATTTCTGTATAGATCATCGTTGGCAATAGTTCGTTGATCTCGTTCTTTAGATTTAACCCAGTCACTAATTGCTCTAAATGGCTCTGTAATCGCTGTTTTAAGCTGCTCTCCAAGTTTTGTAATAAAGTCTCTGATAGCTTCGGATTCTGTAGCTGTCTGATATGATTTTTCATCTCTTTTTCTTTCTCGGTCAGCATGTTGAAGTGAGTTATCAATTTGTTGCAGTAGCTCTCTAGTTCGCTTATCGTTTTGCTCTGCGTTTGAATGAGCTGTAATGCTTGCTCTTGCTGCTTCTGTTGCTCTTTGAGCTGCTGCTGTTGCTGCTCGATAATCTGCAATAACTGTGCTTCGAGATTCATTTAATTGGTTTCCTGCACTATTCGCATATTGTTGCTGTACTGCTGCGCTTTCGGGTCGATCTGGACGCACCAGTCCCATTTTTTCTCTGTCCCACACTTCTGAATATTCAGGCTCGCCCCTTGGCTTTTTAGCCACTGGACTTTGTTCTCCATCTCTGTGATGTCGCTGTACTTGCTTTTGCTGACGTATCCCAGACAAATACTGCTGATAAGCGTTATACATGCCAGTGAAATCAAGGCTATATTCGATGTAATAAGGGTTTTCTTTAATTTGGCTGCTTGGGCTGTTTCTTGGCTCAAGCCGTTCAACTGCTGCAAGTTCGCTTGTAGCTGTTTGATCTGCTGTTGTTGTTCTTGCAATAGGGCTGTCATGCCTTGTTGCTGCTGCTTCTTGGTTTGAGCTGTAGTCTGGTCGATCTGCTGCAATATCTCGTTCGTTGCTTCGCTCTGTTTCTGCTGTATATCCGTTTTGGTGCTGTCGATACTGCTGCTCAAGCTCTGTGCTTCGCTTTGCACTGTATTCCGCATATCTTTGAATATCTGACTGATTTCGCTGTTCAGCTTCTCGTCTATATCGTTCTGATGCTGCGATAGTAAGTTGTTGGCTCGTTTCTGTAAGTCTAAAATCTTGCTCATAGATTGCACCTGTAAGCCTTATCGGGCGGGCTTTTTCGTCATCATTCGGATTTTTAATGGATAGGCTTTTCTTGGTTTCTCTGGTGACTTCAAGACCAAGATCCAATAGCCATTTTTTCATGCTCTGCCGATCTGTAATTAGTCCACTTTCAACGGCTCTCGTTGCTTCAATATCAAGCGTTTCCTTGATCTCATTAACAGTTTTAGGCAAGTTTTTTGCCGTTGTAACGGCTTGGCGATAGAGGGGGTCATCTGCATCATGCAGCTGATATTCATAGTTTGTAATCTTCTTAAACAGATCAATACGAGGACGATCAGCTTTATCATAATAAGGCTGTAAACGTTGTCCTGTAAGTATTTCAACATTAGGGATTAGGAAGTTAAGCTCTAATCTTCGCTCCCCTGTTTCTTCGTTTAATTTGTCTTGATGCTCAATCCACAAGACACGGTACTGGCTCTGATCCATGCCAGGGAATAAGGCTTGCTCAAAA